>CAYNDC010000009.1:0-16531 GCA_964396085.1 uncultured Clostridium sp.
AAGAGGGAAACTTCATCCTCGATGAGGCGCGGCTGTACTTTGGCACGCTCGGGCGTGGGGATTTCCGCGAGCCGGCGGCAGAGTTCATCTTGGCGGATGGCTCGACGACAACGGACTTCTTTGTTGAGAGCGCGGCGCTCCTCGAGGGGAAGCCGGGGATGGAGGGCCTCCCTGCCGCCCTTGCAGGGGAGGGAGTGCAAACATGGTGCATCGAGCTTGCGGATGCGCAGGCCAAGCTTCGCGCGCGGCTCTACCTCACGGCGTTTTACGATTGCGACGTCATCGCCCAGCGCATCGAATACAGCAACGAGGGGGAAGCGCCGGTCGTTTTACGCCGTGCGATGAGCATGCAGCTCGATTTGCCCCTCGCGGATTATCGGCTCACGACCTTCACCGGCGCGTGGGCGGCAGAGCGGCAAAAGACCGAGCGCACGCTCGCGACGGGCGTGTTCGTCAACGATTCCAAGCTCGGCGCAAGCTCCGCCAAGGCAAACCCCTTCGTGATGCTAAGCGAGGGAAATGCCGACGAGGATACGGGGCGCGTCTATGCCTTCAACCTCGTTTACAGCGGCAACCACGCGGAGATTTTTGAACAATCCTTCTTCGGCCACACGCGCTGCCTTGTGGGCATCAACCCTTCGGGCTTCTCGTGGACGCTGCGCCCAGGGGAGCACTTCGAGGCACCCGAGGCTGTGATGAGCTTTTCCAACGCGGGGTTCGGTGCGCTCTCGCGTGGCATGCACCGCTTCGTGCGCCGCCACATCGTGCGCGGAGCCTGGCGGGACCGGGAGCGGCCCGTGCTCGTCAACAACTGGGAAGGCACATGGATGGACTTCGACGAAAAGAAGCTCCTGGCGATCGCCAAGGAGGGTGCAGAGGCGGGAGCAGAGCTGTTCGTGATGGATGACGGCTGGTTTGGCGCGCGGAATGACGACAGGCGAGGCCTGGGGGATTGGTTCGTCAACACCGAAAAGCTGCCGCGCGGGCTTGAGGGCTTGCAAAAGAAACTCGAGGCGATGGGCCTGCTCTTTGGCCTCTGGGTAGAGCCGGAGATGATCAATGAGGATAGCGACCTGTACCGCATGCACCCAGATTGGGCGGTGCAAACGCCAGGGCGTGCCGCTGCGTTGGGGCGCCACCAGCTTCTGCTCGACCTCACGCGTCTTGAGGTGCGCGCCTACATCCTCAACTCCATGTCGCGCATTTTCTCCTGCGCTAAAATCGCCTATGTCAAGTGGGATTATAACCGCAATTTTTCCGATTCCTATTCGCCCTCGCTCCCCAAGGAGCGCCAGGGTGAGTTCGCACACCGCTACATCTTAGGGCTTTATGAAATCCTCGGCGCGCTCGCGGCGCGCTTTCCGGATATCCTCTTTGAGTCCTGCGCGAGCGGGGGCAACCGTTTCGACCTTGGCATGCTGGCCTTTATGCCGCAAATTTGGGCGAGCGATAACACTGATCCCCTTTGCCGGGTCGAGATTCAGGAGGGGACGAGCTACGGCTATCCTCTCTCGGTCATCGGCGCGCACGTATCCGCCTCCCCCAGCCAGAGCGCGCTGCGCCGCACGGGGATTGAAACGCGCTTCAACATCGCCGCCTTCGGCTTGCTGGGGTATGAGATGGATATGACTGAACTCACGAGCTTCGAGCGCAAGTGCATCAAGGCACAGATCGCCTGGTACAAGGAGCACCGGCGGGTTTTGCAGTTCGGCGATTTTTACAGGGTTCCCATCCCCGGGCCGGGCGGCAAGCGCGCATGGCTGTGCGTTTCGCCGGACCGGCGCAAGGCCGTGGCACTGTTTTTTCAGCAAACGGCGCTTGCCGGGCGCACGCGCGACGTCCTCAAGCTCGCAGGCCTCGACGATGCGCTCGAGTATACGGTGCTGGGGCGGGAACAGTACATCGCCGTGAGCGCGTTTGGCAGCCTCGTCAAACACGCCCTCCCCGTTAAAATCAACGGTGAGGGCGCGGCGATGGCGATGCTCTCCTCGCGCTATCTCTTCCCCATGGTTAAGGAAGAATATGTCGCGGGCGGAGACCTTTTGAACCATGCGGGGCTGCATCTGCGGCAACAATTCGGCGGCACGGGCTACAGCGAGGGGATCCGCGTCCTCGCCGATTTCGGCTCGCGCACCTATGACATCCGCGCGCTCGATCCCCTAAGAGGCGAGGATCAGTAGCGCCTGTTCGAGCGCGTCGCGCGCTTTTGCGCGACCGGTCAGCTGCAGGGTGGAAACGTCGCACAAAGCCTTCGCGCAGCGCGAAAGCGCCTGCGTCCGCGCGGGATTCATCAGCCGTGCCGCTTCATAAACGCGCCAAGCATAGCCGGAGCTGACACCGAGGTTTCGCTGCACGGCATCCTTGGGGAGTTTTCGCTCGATGAGCCGCCGCGCCTGCAAGATGAGGCGCGCCTTTTCGCCGATGCGCGAGGCGATTTCCATTGGCTGTTCGCCGTTTTCGATCAAGCCCGCGAGCGCGGCGAAGCCATCCCGCACGCGCCCCGCGATGACGTCGTCGAGCACGGAAAAAACGACATAGTCTAGGTCGCGCGTAACGACCTTGGCGATAATCTCCCGGGTGATCACACGGCCGTCGCCGGCGTAGGCGGCGGCTTTTTGCATTTCGTTGTTGAGCTTGCTGCAATCCGTTCCCGCAAGGGCGATAAAAAACGCCGCGTCTTGCTCCGATAGCGTGACGCTCGCGCTGTTTGCCTGCTGGCGAAGCCAACGCGAAGCGTCGTGCTCTTGGAGGGGTGCAAAGAGCACCGCGCGTTTTTGCGCCGTGAGCGCCTTGACCAGCGCAAGGCGATTGTCCGCCGCGCCGCGCAGGAAAAAGAGAAGCACGCTCTCCTGGGGCATGCGCGGAAGATAGGCGCGAATCTCCTCCGCATCCTGCTCTTTGGGCAGCGCGCGCACGATGACTACGCGCCGCCGGGCGAGGAAGGGCAGCGTTTCGCATGCGGCGATGATCTCCTTGGCGTTGGCCGTATAGAGATTATCGACGTTCATGTCCCGCACGGCGTCCTCGATGCGTGCGAGCAACTGAGAAAGCGCGCTCTCTTTGACGTATTCCTCATCCCCGTGCAAAAGATATGCGCCGGAGAGCGCTTCTTCCCGGATAGCGGCAAAAAACTCCTTGTAATCCATATGCTGATTATACTTGACACCGGCGCGTTGCGGCAAGCCTCAGGAAAGAATCAACAGCAGCGCGCAGGCGGCGACGAGCACGGCGGCGAGCGCGTATTTTTTGCGGTTCTCGAGCAGGCAGTATTTTGAGAGCACCGCGAGCGCCGCGCAGAACAGCGCACAAGCGGCGGGGGAGGGGGCATCAAAGCGAAGGGTGCTCAGCGGCAGCGATGCGAAGAACTTGGAAAAGTAATCCGAGGCGTTTGCAAGAAGGCGCACCGGAAACGCGAAAACCATGCCCAATGGAGCATAGAGCGCGCCGAGTGCGAGCGCGAGGATCGCAAGGGGCAGCGAGAGCGTGACCAAGGGAACCACCACGAGGTTGGAGGCGAGGGAATACAGGGGCAGTTGCTTGAAGATCAAGAGCGTGAAGGGCAGCGTCGCAAGCGTGGCCGAGAGCGTGAGGGCGATTTCCGCCGCAAGCGGGAGCGGGAGCTTGTTCATTCGCGCAGCAAGCGGCTCATAGAGCATCAAAATGCCGGCTGTCGCAGCGAAGGAGAGCTGAAACCCCGGCGAAAACAGCGAGAAGGGTTGCGGCAGGACGATCAGCGCGAACGCGAGCGCAAGCGAGGAAAGCGGATCGTTTCTCCGGTGCAGCGCGGGCGCGGCGAGCAGGCAAAGGGACATGATGCATGCCCGCACGAGCGAGGCAGGGAAAGCCGCGAGCAGGCAATAGAGCAAGAGAAACGCCGCCACCGTGAAAAAGCGCAGCACCGGGCGGCGCTTTGGGACGACCAGCGCGAGGAGCGCGGCGAGGATGCTTGCGTTGAGCCCCGAGAGCGCGAGGATGTGCGAGACGCCCGCCGCGCGAAAGGCCGCGTTATCGAAATACGTCAACTGCGACGTATCGCCCAGCACGATTGCGCGCACGAGGGGCGAGGCTTCGCAAAACAGCGCGTCGCAGCGCGCGTAGATCGCTTGCGTGAGGGCCGTCACGCCCTCGGGTAACACGATGCGCGCATTGGCGAGCGCAAAGACCGCGCTCTCGCTCAAAGCGCCATCCTTGAGAGGGAGGAGCAAAGGGAGCATGCGTGCGAAGCCGAGCGCTGCCGCAACGAGGAAAATCGTCGCCATCCGGCGGCGAAGGAACAAGCCCGCCGCGCAAGCGATGAGAAAAAGGCACATCGCCGGCAAGGCAGATGTGCCCGGGATGTGTCTTGCAACGAGGACGCCGCACGCAAGGCCCGCCGCCGCCGCGACCATCGGCCGTCGGTTGAACGCGGGGGCGGTTGTGCGAGCGTCTGCAAGCATCTCTTAGCGGATTTTCAGCGCGATGCACTCGCACTCGACCAGGCCGCCGCCCGGCAGACCCGCGACCTCGACGCAGGAGCGCGCGGGGTAGTTCGGCCCAAAGAACTCCGCATAAATGGCGTTGACCTTGGGGAAATCCGCGAGATCCTTAACGAACACCGTCGCCTTGAGCACACTCTCGAGCGAGGCGTCCGCGGCCGCGAGCACATTTTTAAGGTTTTCCAAGGCGATGCGCGCCTGCGCTTCAACGCCATCGCCAAACTTGCCCGTTGCGGGGTCGATGCCCAACTGGCCGGAGGTGAACACAAGCCGTTCGAATGCGACGGCATGGCTGTAGGGACCTAGCGCTGCCGGCGCTTTTTTGCTGCTGATAATCTCTTTCATATACATACCTCTCCTTTTTATTGATCGCTAGTCGGTTTGGTTGCGGGGCTTATGTTATGCTCCCGAAGCGTTGCTTCAATATTCCGATTCCAAAGGATAAACGCGCTCTCGCCGGTGTCAACATAATAGCCGCGGCGTTCGCCCGCATTTTCAAAGCCAAGCCCGAAGTAGAGGCTTTGCGCCGGGGCGTTGCTCGCGCGGACCTCCAAGGTCATCTCGCGTGCGCTAAAGAGCAGCGCCGTGCGCATCATGCACAGCATCATCCTGCGCCCGAGACCCTCCCGGCGAAAATCCGGGTCGACGGCCACGTTGGTGATATGCGCCTCATCGAGGATGATCCACATGCCCGCATAAGCGATCACCTGCCCCGCGCGCTCGCACACGAGGTAATGCGCGGCGCTGTTTTTTAGTTCGCCCGCGATGGCGTTGCGCGGCCAGGGCGTTCGAAAACAGATGACCTCGAGCGCGGCGATGCGGTCCACATCGCCCTCGCGCATCGGGCGAATGATGTTTTTGCCGCCCCCGCTCATGGCTTTTCCTTAAACAGGCGTTCCGCCTGAGAGGGGCGCAGGTAAAGTGGAAAAATCTCCCTTTTGCCCTCTCCCCTTAACAGCGCTTCACGCGCAGGCCGGGCGAGCATGTCCGCCGTGAGCACGAAAAGGCGCTCGGGCGCAAAACGGGCACCTTGATAGGCGGCGCGGATTTGGGCTTCATATGCCGCCGCGCCGTCGCCGGTGAACAGGGTAGATTCGCCGGCATTCTCCAGCGCTTCTTCGAGCGTGAGCGCCGCGGGCGGCAAAAGCGCATTTTGGCCATCATAGACCGCGGCGTAGCAGTTGCTGTGCCTTGCGTCGATGAGCGCGCACACGGGCTCCGCTTGCGAGGCGGCGCGCGCGAGCGCCTCGAGGGAGCTCACGCCGATGACGGGTTTCCCCGTGGCTGCTGCCAGGGCGTTTGCGATGGAAACGCCGATGCGCACGCCCGTGAAGGAGCCGGGACCGATATCCGCGGCGAAGGCGTCAAGTTCATCAAAGGAAAACGGCGCGTTTTCGCCAAAGAGCGAATCCACCAGCGGCAAAATGGTTTCCGAATGCGTAAGCCCGTCGTCCGAAAAGGCGCGCGCGAGGACTTGATCCCCCTCGATGAGCGCGGCGGAGGCGGCGCGGCCGGAGGTGGAGAGGGCGAGCAACTTCATGTGAGCGCCTCCAATAGGGCCGCATGGCGCGGGCCGGTAGAGAGGAGTTTCATGCTGCGCGGCGTGTCCCCGTCGCCGGAAATAGTAATCTCAAGCCGATCCTCGGGCAGAGCGCCGCGCACGTTTTCGCTCCATTCCATAATGACGACGCCGTTGCGCTCGAGGTAATCCTCAAAGCCGATGTCGTAGAGTTCCTGCGCCGAGCTAAGCCGGTACGCGTCAAAGTGCGTGAGGGGCAGCCGGCCGCAGTATTCGCGGGCAATGGTGAAGGTGGGGCTGATGATGCCCTCGATGCCAAGGCCCTGCGCGACGGCGCGTGCGAGGGTTGTCTTGCCCGCGCCAAGGCCTCCGTAGAGCGCGAGGAAAGCGCCGGGGAAGAGCAGCGCGGCGAGGCGGCAGCCGAGCTTGCGTGTATCCTCCTCGCGAAGGTTCTCCAAGAGAAGCTCGGCGCTCATTCGAACATCCCCCCGTCGATGCAGGCGCGGCGGAAATCCAAAAGCCTATCCTGCGCGATGGCCTGCCGCACGTTTTCCATCAGCCGCTGCGTAAAGCGGATGTTGTGGGCCGTGATGAGCTGCGCCGCGAGGATTTCGCGGCATTTGACCAGGTGGCGGATATACGCGCGTGTAAAACCGCCTTTGCAGGTATAACAGTCGCAGCCCTCCTCGATGGGGGAGAAATCGCGCTCGAATGTGGCGTTGCGCAACATGCGCTTGCCGTTGGAGGTCAAAGCCAGGCCGTTTCTTGCGATGCGCGTTTGTAAAACGCAGTCGAACATATCCACGCCGCGTGCCGCCCCTTCGACGAGGCAGTCCGGGCTGCCCACGCCCATGAGGTAACGCGGCTTATCCGTTGGCATGTAAGGCATCACGGCCTCAAGCATTTCATACATGAGGGGTTTTGGCTCGCCTACCGAAAGCCCGCCGATGCCATAGCCGGGGAAGTCCATATCGCTGAGCGCCTTGGCGCTCTCAATGCGAAGCGGCGCGTAAGTTCCGCCCTGCACGATGCCGAAGAGCGCTTGATCCTCCCGCGTATGGGCGGCTTTGCAGCGCGCGGCCCAGCGGTGGGTGCGCTCCATCGCTGCGCGGACGTACGCCTCGTCGCTGGGCCAAGGGGCGCACTCGTCAAAGACCATCGCGATGTCCGCGCCCAGAGCCTCCTCGATTTCCATCACCAGTTCGGGCGTAAAAAAGTGGCGCCTGCCGTCGATGAGGGAGCGAAACTCCACCCCGTCCTCGCGGATTTTGTTCGCCGTGGCGAGGCTGAAAACCTGGAAGCCGCCGCTGTCTGTCAAAATGGGTTTATCCCAACGCATGAACTCATGCAGGCCGCCCGCTTCGCGCACGAGCGCGTGGCCGGGTCGCTCAAAGAGGTGGTAGGTGTTGGCAAGGCAGATTTGAGAGCCGGTTTGGGCAAGCTCGTCCGGGCGCATCGCCTTGACGGTCGCCTGCGTGCCAACGGGCATATAGCAGGGCGTATCGATCGTCCCGTGCGGCGTAGTCAGCCGCCCCAGGCGCGCGCCGGATTGGGCGCATACGTGCAAAACTTCAAAACGAAAATGGTTCATATTCTCTCCGTTACAAGATCAGCATCGCGTCGCCGAAGCTGAAAAAGCGGTATTTCTCCTCAACTGCGTGCCGATAGCAGGCAAGCATCTCCTCGCGCGAGCAGAATGCGCTCACGAGCATCAGCAAGGTCGACTCAGGCAGGTGGAAGTTCGTGACGAGCGCATCCACCGCGCGCATGCGGTAGCCGGGCGTGATGAAGATGTCCGTCCATCCGCTGCCTGCGTGGACGAGGCCCGCCTCATCCGCCACGCTCTCGAGTGTGCGGCAGGAGGTTGTGCCCACGGCAACGATGCGGCCGCCGCGCGTGCGCGCCGCGTTGATGCGCGCCGCTGCCTCCTCGCTCACCTCGTAATACTCGCTGTGCATGTGGTGATCTTCGATGTTCTCGGCGCTGACCGGGCGGAAGGTGCCAAGCCCCACGTGGAGCAGCACGTCCACGATGTCCACGCCCATATCCCGAATCTGAGCGAGCAGTTCATCGGTGAAATGGAGGCCTGCGGTCGGCGCGGCCGCGGAGCCGTTCTCATGGGCGTATACGGTTTGGTAGCGGCTTTGATCCGCGAGTTTTTGTGTAATGTACGGGGGGAGCGGCGTTTCGCCTGCGCGCTCGAGCACCTCCTCAAACACGCCTTCGTACTCGAGGGAGACCACGCGCCCGCCGGCATCCGTGGGTTCAAGCACGCGCACACAGAGCTCGTCGTTGACGCGGTAAAGGACGTTCTCCTTTGCGCGTTTGCCGGGGCGCACGAGCGCCTCCCAGCGGTGCTCGTCAAGACGGCGCAGCAGCAAAAACTCCATTTCCCCGCCCGTATCCGCGCGCACGGCATTGAGGCGCGCAGGGATGACGCGCGTGGTGTTGCGCACCATGACATCCCCCGGACGCAAATGGCGCAGGATATCCACAAACGTTTCATCTTTCATCATGCCGCTCGCGCGATCATATACCAGCAGGCGCGAGGCGCTGCGGGTTTCTGCGGGAGTCTGCGCGATGAGCTGCGCGGGAAGGTCGTAACTAAAATCGCCTGTTTTCAAACGGGAACCCCCATGCTTTATCAACTAATCATTATAGGATATACCACCTTTTTTTACAAGGCTCACGAACAAAATGAAAGATGTGTGAACCTTAAACAACGGCGCTTGACTTGACTTTGGGGAAGAGTTACATTTAATAAACCGTAACACTATGGCAAATGATGCCGAATGATGGGACCTGATGTCGATGAAAAAATGCCTCCTGTTTCTCACCCTCGCACTGACCGCACTGCTTTTCGCCGCTTGCGGCGTTTTGCCTGCCGTAGCGGGCTTCTTAGCCCCCTCCACACAGGAAGTTGTTGAAATCGAAACCGAGCAGCCGGTAATCACCCCGTCCGCCCCGCCGGCGACCGATGCAGTGCCTACGGATTCCGTAGCGCCTACGCCGCCGGACGTGGAGCCTGCCGTAACGCCGGGTCTATACGGCCCGGAGGACAAGCTGGTCGCCATCACCTTTGACGACGGCCCCTACCAGGGGGTGACCGATAAAATCCTCAACGTGGTCGAGCAGTATGTCGAACACGATGTGCATGTGACTTTTTTTGTGCTCGGCCTTCAGGTGGCAAAGAACCCGTCGCTCGTCGCGCGCGCGGTTGAGCTGGGGTGCGAAATCGGCAACCACACCTATCATCACAAAAAGCTGACCAGCCTCTCGCCCGAGGAGATGCTCGCCGAGGTCGAGGACGTGTGCGGGATGGTGCGTGAAGTCGCGAATATAACGCCCGCGCTCGTGCGCCCGCCCTATGGAGCCAAGGACGATGCGGTCCGCGCGAACATCCCGTACCCGCTGATCCTCTGGGATATCGATACGCTCGACTGGTCAACGCGCAACGCCCAGAGCACCCTTGAGGCAGCGCTCAAATGCGAGGACGGGGATATCATTCTCATGCATGACGTGCGCGCGGAGTCCGCTGAAGCGTTCGAGGCGCTGGTCCCGCAGTTGCTCGAAAAGGGCTTCAAGCTCGTAACCGTAAGCGAGATGTTCGCCGCCAAAGGCATCGCGCTTGAAGCGGGCAAGGATTACCGAAAGGCGCGATAACGCGCCGGCGCCGTCCTTGGCGTTTCCCGAACAGGCAGTCAATAACAAACCTCCCGCCGCTGTGCAGCACGGGAGGTTTTTTGTATCCCTGTCGGGAGCGGCCAAAGCCATATTGCGCATGGGCAACCGGCCGCCCGCGCCCGTTCGCCGGGCGTCTTTACCGCTGTGTGTTACGATTCGTGCCGGTTTCCGATCAAAGCGCTAAAGCGCCCGGCAATGCGTGCGCGCCGGCGCGCGCTTTCGCACTCGTCGATCGCATAGGCGCCCCCGGACGTTTGGATGATGACGTCGCCCTCGGCGGCCGGAGCGGGCAGGTCGCTGCGGGGGATGTGAACCGTGCCCTCGTCGCACTCGCACACGGCCAAGTCCCCTTCAAAACGGTCGATGACAAGCATAAGAACACTTCCTTTCCCATACGTTTATCCATGGGTATCGTAGCAGTTTCGCGCCCCGGCCGCAACAAAATTCTTCGGGATCAATATTCACAGGCCCAAATATATGTGATACAATCGAAATATATATTTGCACCATTCCCGCCCATATCGCACTTGGCCCCGGCAAGCAGGCTGCGCAAGAGAAAAGAATGCTGCGCAGTTCGATGATATACGCGAAGACAAGAGGTAAACTTTCGGTTAACGAGCGCGATTGGGCAGGCGGCGCGCCCGCGGCTGTTGTATAATAGATGCGCACAATTTGAAGGCAAAGGGGGAGAACCGTATTGCCATATGGTGAACTCGTTAAGGCGATAGCGAGCGGATTGTCCCAGTTCCGCGTTGCGGACGTCGTGGATATCCTCATCATCGCGATCCTCCTTTACAGGCTGATCGTCCTCACACGCGAAACGCGGGCGTATCAGGTCCTCAAGGGCATCGGTATTTTGTTCATCGCAGCGATTGTGAGCGACGCGCTGCAGCTGCAAACGCTCAGTTGGCTGCTCAACTCGGTTGTGGCTTCCGGAATCATCGTCGTCGTGGTGCTCTTTCAACCGGAGCTTCGGCGCGCGCTTGAGCACATAGGCCGCGGCGAGCTATTTTACAAGAATTTGCTCAACGGCATCCAGCAGGAGGATGCGCAGATCGTGGCCGAGCTGCAGCAGGCGATGTTAAGCCTGGCTAAACGCAGGGTCGGCGCGCTGATCGTCCTCGAGCAAAAGACGGGCCTTGGGGATATCATCTCCACCGGCACGCGCATCGAAGGCGTAATTTCTGCGCCGCTGATCGAAAACATCTTCGAGCCCAATACGCCGCTGCACGACGGGGCCGTCATCGTGCGGGACGGACGGATTATCGCTGCCGCCTGCTTTTTGCCGCTGAGCGAGGAGTTTGCCGTCTCGCGCGAGTTGGGCACGCGCCACCGCGCAGCGCTGGGCATTTCTGCCATATCAGACAGCATCACGCTCGTCGTCTCGGAGGAGACCGGCGTCATTTCCTATGCGCGGGACGGAAAGCTCGTGCGCTACATCGACCAGAAGGCACTCAGGAACCTGCTGGAATCGATCTTTGTCAAGAAAAACGAAGGGCCGATTGCCCTGTTCAAGCGGAGGAACAAACATGGAAAATAGCAAACGCTTCTCCGTGACGCTCAAAAAGTGGCTTAAGAATTTTTTCAGCAAGGATATTGCGCTCAAGATTATCTCCCTCGTGTTCGCCATGCTCCTGTGGGGGTATGTGCTCATGATGCAAGACCCCGTGCGCATCAAAACCATTTCCAACGTTCCCGTGAGCATCGAGGGCGAGGCGGATCTTCTCGCGCGCAAGCTGGTCATCCGCGGAAACAAAGAGTTTGACAATGTGACCATACGCGTGCGCACCCAGCTCACGCAGTACGCCGACCTTACCGCAAGCGACGTCACGGCCGTCATCAGCCTCACGAGCATCACCACGAGCGGCACATACGTCATCGCCATTTCCCCCAAAACGGCCATTGGCACCGTTGCGTCCATCACCCCGGCGCAGGTCACCGTGGAGGTCGATCAGCTCGTTAAGCGCCACATCCCGGTTCGCATCAGCTGGACCGGCACTCTGCCTGAGGGATATTGGGCGGGGGATGCGGTTGTGAGCCGCACGGAAATCGAAATCGAAGGCGCGGCCAAGGACCTTGCGGATATCGAGTACGCGAGCGCGGAAATCGACCTGACGAATGCCACGCAGAGCATCAACCGCTCCGTGTTGCTGACGCTGTACGATGGGGCGGGCAACGAGGTGGATTCCGGCATGCTCTTGGGCACGTTGCCCTCGGTGAGCGTGCAGCGCGAAGTGCTCAACATGAAGGAGGTGCCGGTGGATATGGCCAGCGCCATCCTGGGGGCTGACGATCTGCCGACCAACTTCGAACTTGTGGGCAGCAAAATCGTTGCCGGGCCGCAGACCGTGCGCCTGGTCGGGGATGCGGAAGCGCTTGAGGCAATCGAAGCGATCGCGCTCGAGCCCATCGATATTTCAGGCTCGCGCCAGAGCATTCAGCAGACCTTTGCGCTGCTCGTGCCGGATGGGGTTCGCCTGCTCGATGCGGATTCAGTGGAGCTTTACATCGAAATCCGCGAAAAGAGCGCGAGCGTTTCGTTCATGGAGCTACCCATCAAGGTGCGCGGCGTCGGCAAAAAGCTCAGCGCGTCGCTTTCCCTCGAAACGGCGGATGTGGTCGTCTCCGGGCGCATCAGTTTGGTGAACCTGCTCAAGCGCGAGGATGTGAACCTCTATATCGACCTTACCGGCTATGTCGCCGGCACCTATGAAAAAGTGCCCATATACGTGGAATTCCCCCAAAACGATATGGCGGGCGAGCTGGCGACGAGCCTTTCTACCGAGTTCGTGCGCGTGGTGATCAACTGATATGGCGATTATCGTCAACCGAATCAGGCTTCCAATTTCAGCGGAGGAGTCCTCGCTCAAAACGCTTGCGGCGAGGGCTCTTGATATCCGACCGGAGGGGATTGAGCGCCTTACGGTCAAACGCATGTCGCTCGACGCGCGGCGCAAGAACGACATCTGCTTCGAGTACACGTTGGAGCTGTCGCTCGAGGCGGCGGACGAAGAGCGCGCTTTGCGCCGGGGGAAGGCTGAACGCGTGCCCCCCAAAGCACCGTATGCGCCGGTTCTGGGTGCGGTGCAGCCCGAGGGACGCATCGTGGTCGCCGGCTTCGGCCCCGCGGGACTGTTCGCGGCCTATCAACTCGCGCTCTACGGCTACCGCCCGCTCGTTCTCGAACGCGGCAAGCCGGTTGCCGAGCGCACGCGGGACGTTCGCTCTTTTTGGGACGGCGGCGCGCTGGATGCGGAAAGCAACGCCATGTTCGGCGAAGGGGGAGCTGGCGCGTTTTCGGATGGCAAGCTGACGACGCGCATCAAGGATCCCCTCGCGGAGGATGTGCTTGAGACGCTCGTGCGCTTTGGCGCACCTAAGGAGACTGCATACGAGGCCAAGCCTCACATCGGCACGGACAAGCTCTGCGGCGTGATCGCCGCCATTCGCGCCCAGATCATTCGCCTCGGCGGCGAGGTGCGTTTTGGCGCGAGGCTGTCCGGCGTGGAGGGTGCAAACGGGAAGCTGTGCGCGCTTCGCGTGAGCAGCGCCGGGGGAGAAGAGCGCATCCCGGCCGCGGCGCTGGTGCTAGCCACCGGCCAGAATGCGGACGATACCTACCGCATGCTGTACGCGTGCGGGTTGGAGATGGCGGCCAAACCCTATGCGGCGGGCGTGCGCATCGAGCACCCGCGCGAGCTCATCGACCGCGCCCAGTTCGGCGCGCACATGGGGCATCCGCGCCTGGGCGCCGCGGAATATCGCTTTGCCGCGCGCTCCGGCGAGCGGGGGGTCTATACGTTTTGCATGTGCCCGGGCGGGAGCGTCATCGCGTGCTCAAACGAGGCGGGGCGCGTCGTCGTCAACGGCATGAGCGAGCATGCGAGGGATGCGGAAAATTCCAATGCTGCCCTCGTGGTGCAGGTGGACGCCCGGGATTTTCCGCCGGGGCCGCTGGGCGGGCTTGATTTTCGCGGTCAGCTC
This sequence comes from uncultured Clostridium sp., assembly GCA_964396085.1. GTDB lineage: Bacteria > Bacillota > Clostridia > Christensenellales > CAG-138 > Phil1. The sequence continues at coordinate 13,663 of CAYNDC010000009.1, forward strand.
GAGCGCGCGGCCTTCCAGGCCGGGGGAGCGGACTATTGTGCGCCGGGCTCTACCGTGGGCGCGTTCCTTGCCAAAGCGCCGCCCTATGGGTGGGGCAGCGTCACCCCAAGCTACCGGCCGGGCGTGAGATTATATGACCTCAACGCGCTTTTGCCGGACTTTATGGCGCGGGGTGTGGCGGATGCCATCACCGCCTTTGGCGGGATGATGCGCGGTTTTGATATGGATGAGGCGGTGCTTACCGCCCTTGAGAGCAGGACCAGCGCGCCCGTTCGCATCCTGCGGGAGGAGACGGGGGAGGCGACACGCATGAAAGGCCTCTACCCCTGTGGAGAGGGAGCCGGCTACGCGGGCGGCATCGTGAGTGCCGCAGTGGACGGCATGCGCGCGGCAGAGCGCGTCATGGCACAATACGCCCCGCTTTTATAAACGAGGCGAATATGGTAGAATTCTATGATGAACAAACTGATAAAAACGCATAAGAGAGCCGGCCGTGCAGCCGTGCTTGGCATATTGCTTTCCATGCTCGCTTTGCTTGCGGCCTGCCGCGCGCAGGAGCCTGAGGATGGGGATCAGATCGACCTTTCAGACCCTTCCGGCACGCAAGGCATCACGACGGCCGCGCAGCTCCTTCAGGTAGTGGCGGAGGGCAAGACCGATACTATCACCCTCGCTGCGTCCATTGACCTGGGCGAGGAGATGCTCCGCATGGACGCCGAAAACGCAAGCCTTACCATCATTGGCAATGGATTTACCGTTTCCGGCAACGGGGATTGCGTCATTCGTCTGGCGAAGGGCTGTTCGCTCACCCTTGAGGATGTGACGCTCAACGGCGGCGCAAGCGCAATCGGCTGCTTGGGCAACGCCGGCATAACGGGAGAGGCAACCATCAAAGCCATCGCCAACTCGGTGCATGCGATGGGCAAGGTGACCTTTGGCGAAGGGAGCCGCTTTTTCATCACGAGCAACGTGGGCAGCGGCGTGAACGCCCAGGGACTGGAGCTGCTCAATGATGCGCGCGTGCGCGCCGAGGGGGCGCTGGGCGGCATCGCTGTTTTGCGGGATGATGTCGTGCTAAACGCCGGCAGCGTACTCGACGCGAACACCAAGGAGAATTACAACGCCCTCAAGTGCGAGGGGACCCTTGTGATGCGCGATGGCGCGAAGCTCATTGCCAACAACGAGGGCGAATATCACGGCGCGGAAGTATTCCAAATCGCCATAGAGGGAACGGTGACGATCGAGGCGCGCGGCGGCTCGAAGGGGGTAGGTCTCTTCCTCTTCGCGCTCGAGCAGACGGATAATGTCATCGGCTTCTGCGAGCCGGAGTTGCGTTTTGAGGTGGGCGAGGGCAGCCTTGCTTTCTACGAGAGCGCCGCGGAGTTCCCCGTACCCGAGGAGACGGCAACGCCCCAGGCAAGCCCCGAGGGTTAAACGCATAGATCCTGCGCGAAGGAGGATGCTTTATGGGCAAGCAAACCCAGCGAAAAAGCTACCATGCAGTCCGACAGCAGAAATACCGGGCGCGCAGGGCCATTGTGCTCACGCTGCTCCTCGCGGTGATCGCAGGACTGACCTGGCTGCTCACGGGCCTCATTTCGGGGTCGATCGGCGTTGGCGGCGCGGGAAAACCATCCCCCACGCCGGAGGGCAGCCCTACGAACAGCCTGACGCCTACGCCCTCGCCCACAGCCCTCCAGCTTCCCGATTCGCTAAGCGTTTCGCCCGCCAGTGAGACGGCGCTTGAGGCACTGGGCTTTTCAAGCAACCTTATGTTCGACGGCGAAGAGATCGGCAGCTTCTCGCGCGAGGAGGAAATCCGATTCCCGCGCTATGACGCGTATACCTCACTCAAGGGCATTACGACCTTTGGCGGCAACAACTACCGCAACAGCTTCACTTACGGCACACAGAGCGTCGTGGATCAAACGCTATCGCGCGTCTGGGAAAAGGACACAGGCATACTCAGTGCCGGCGGGGATACCTGGACCGGTACGGGTTGGACAGGCATGCCGATCATCATCGAGTGGGAAAGCGACGTGCGCGTTCACCTGGGCGCCTATGACGAGTTCAAGGCGAAACCCGGCTTTACCGAGGTCATCTACCCGGCGATGGACGGGCGCATCTATTTTTACGAGCTGTCAAGCGGCAAGGAAACGCGTGCGCCGCTCGATTTGGGCGTGGTTCTAAAAGGCACGGCCACGCTCGACCCGCGCGGCTATCCGCTGCTCTACATCGGGCAAGGTTCCCTCTCCGAAAACGAGCAGGGCCGCGAGGGTGCGTGGTTCCGCGTGATCTCCCTCACCCAAAACGAGGTGCTTTGGTCGTTTGGCGGCACGGACCCGTTTTCCTATCGCATCTGGCAGGCGTACGATTCCTGCGCGCTGCTCGGGTCAAATGCGGATGCGCTCATCGTCGCCGGCGAGAACGGCGTACTCTACAGCGTGAAACTCAACGCCGCGTTCGATAAAACAACCGGCACGGTTACGCTCAACCCGGGACCGCTGGCCAAATACCGCTACACGGCCTCGGGCTATGGCGAGGGGGATAGCGAGCGCTGGTGGGGCGTTGAAAGCTCGCTTGCCGCCTGGCGCAACTACGCCTTTTTCACCGACAACGGCGGCCTTTTACAGTGCGTGGACCTCAACGCGCTCACGGCAGAATATGCCATCGACCTGGGGGACGACAGCGATGCCACCCTCGTCATCGAGGAGGACCCCGCGAACAAGACCTTTTACCTCTATGCCGCCAGCGAAGTGGATAAGACCGCGGGGCAGGATGGCTTTGGCAAGAGCTACCATAGGAAGATCGACGGCCTCACGGGCAAGATTCTGTGGGAAAACGCCTGGGAGGCGAGCGCGGGCGGCGC
>CAYNDC010000010.1:0-12183 GCA_964396085.1 uncultured Clostridium sp.
GAGGACCGTCCTTTGCTCCTCATGGGCAAGGTCTGGATCCTTTCGGAGGAATACGCGGGGCAAAGCGCCAAGGCGAAGCTCGACGCGCTGCGCGAGGCTATGCGCGAGAAGGATGTCGATGCGCATGCCATCGGTGCGCTGGAGGATATCGCGTGGCTGCTCAACATCCGCGGGGAGGATGTGCAGCACACGCCCGTCGTGCTCTCTTACCTCATTGTGGAGAAGGACGAGGCATATCTGTTCATCGACGAGCAAAAACTCTCCGGCGAAGTGCGTGCTTCCCTCGAGGAGCTTGGCGTATTTGTGCTGCCCTATGAGGGAGTGTACACGTTCGCCCGCCGCTATGGGGAAGGCTCCTCGGTGCTGCTGTGCAGCGAACGGATCAACGCCACGCTCTACGATGTGTTCGCCGAACATGCCATCATCGTGGATGCCGAAAACCCGGCGCATCTGGCCAAAGCTGTCAAGAACGGCACGGAAGTGGAGAACCTGCGCCGCGCGCACATTAAGGACGGCATCGCGCTCACGCGCTTCATCAAGTGGGTCAAGGAGAACGCGGGCAAGGTGGAGATGGACGAACTCTCCCTCGCCCAAAGGCTGGATGAAGCCCGCCGCGCATTGCCGGGCTGCCTCGATTTAAGCTTTAACACCATCTGCGCTTATGGCGCGCATGCGGCGCTGCCGCACTACAGCGCGACGCCGGAAACCTGCGCGGCCATAGAACCCCACGGCTTTTTGCTGGTCGATTCCGGCGGGCAATACCTCGAGGGCACCACCGATGTCACGCGCACCTTCGCCGTGGGCGAGGTGAGCGTAGAGCAAAAGAAGCACTTCGCTCTGGTCCTGCGCGGCATGCTCGCGCTGGCCAACGCACGTTTCCTCTACGGTAGTCGAGGCGCGAACCTCGATGCTCTCTGCCGCGCGCCGCTGTGGGCTGAAGGGCTGGATTACAAGCACGGTACCGGCCACGGCGTGGGATATCTTTTGGGCGTCCACGAGGGGCCGAACAGTTTCCGCTGGAAACTCGAGGGGGAAAAGAACACCTCGTGCGTCATCGAGGAGGGGATGGTCACCTCCGACGAACCCGGCCTTTACTTCGAGGGCGCATACGGCATCCGCACGGAAAACCTGCTCGTATGCCAAAAGGATATCAAAAACGAATACGGCCAGTTCATGCGCTTTGAAACGCTTACTTGCGCGCCGATTGACCTGGACTGCATCGACCCCACGCTTTTAAGCGAGGCGGAGCGCGCGCAGATTAACGCCTATCACGCGTTTGTGTTCGACAAGCTTGCCCCCTTGATGGACCGCGAGGAACGCGAGTGGCTGCGCAAGTATACGCGCAGCATCTAAAGGCGAGATGGGGCAAGGATAAGGCTTGCTTCTGGCGCGATAAAGCGCCGTCCTTCGCGGGCTTTCGTGCGGCATTGCTATGAGACGGGCGGGGTTTGCCGCACAAGCGGGCATATCGACACAGGGGGGAACTATGGCATTTGATCTGATCGTTCTTGGCGCAGGCCCGGCGGGCTATCTCGCGGTGGAGCGCGCGGGCGCTGCAGGGCTTAGCGTCGCCTTGATCGAGGAGCGCGGCGTGGGCGGCGTTTGCCTCAACGAAGGCTGCATCCCCACGAAAACCCTGCTCTATTCGGCCAAGCTCTACGATGGTGCGGCGCACGGCGAGAAGTACGGCGTCCGGACAGAGGGCATTGTGCTCGACCACGCGCGGGTCATCGAACGCAAGAACAAGGTTGTGCGCACGCTCGTGGCCGGCGTGAAATCCGCGCTCAAGGCTGCGAATGTCACGGTGATTCCCGCGCGCGGCGTCATCGCGGGCAAGAACGGGGAAAACATCCTCGTTCTCGCAGGAAACGAAACCTATGAAGGCAAAAAGCTCCTCATTGCCACCGGCTCATCGAGCGCGCTGCCGCCCATTCCGGGCCTTGGGGAAGCGCTCGTCAGCGGCTTTGCGCTCACCAGCCGCGAGCTGCTGGATTTGAATGAAATCCCCCCAAAACTCGCCGTGGTGGGCGGGGGAGTCATCGGCTTGGAGCTGGCGAGCTACTTTTGCAGCGCCGGCAGCGAGGTGACCATCATCGAGATGCTCGACCATATTGCGGGCGATAACGATGCGGACCTCGTAAAAATCCTTCAGCGGAACTACGAAAAAAGAGGAATGAAGTTCCTGCTCTCCACCAAGGTGGAAAGCATTGGTACGGGCGAGATCATCTGCGAGAGGGCAGGGGAGCGCTTCGCCGTTTGTGCTCAGCGCGCGCTCATTTCCGTAGGCAGGCGGCCGAATGTGATGAACCTCGGCCTTGAGGCGCTCGGCGTCGCCCTCGAGCGCGGCGCGGTCGTGACCGATGCGCACATGCGAACGAACGTCCCCGGCGTCTATGCCGCGGGGGATGTCAACGGGCGCTCGATGCTCGCGCACACGGCTTACCGCGAGGCGGAGGCTGCCGTGCGCGATATGCTGGGCCTCCCCGACGAGATGCGCTACGATGCCATTCCGGGCGTCATCTATACCAACCCGGAGCTTGCGGGCGTAGGCGAAACCGAAGCGAGCGCGCGCCAAAAGGGTCTCGAGGTTGAGACGACGCTGCTTTCCATGCGCTTTTCGGGCAGGTATCTTGCCGAGAACGAGGGCGGGGACGGCGCGATGAAGCTTGTGTGTGAGGCGGGCACCAAGCGCGTTTTGGGCGTGCATGCGCTTACAAATTATGCCAGCGAGTTCATCGGCCAAGCGGCTGCGCTCATCGCCCTTGGCGTGGACGCGAAAACGCTCAAGCGCCTCGTTTTCCCGCACCCGACGGCAGCCGAAATCCTGCGCGAGGCCGCGTGGCACATCGATCCCATCATATAAATGGGTTATAACCGGATGACGGGAGTTATCGTTTTTCCTGCAAGAACATACAGGGAACGACAACGGGTTATTTTCGATTTTATAAAGGCCTGCGGGCCTTTTTTTCTTCCTTGGGGCAAGGGATTCATCCCGTGATGAAGCGGGCGGTGGATGCGTATGCATAAGCCGTAATAATGGCTTATCGAAGGCGCATCTTTTCTCTTTTCTTCTAATCCCTGCCATTGCCCGTTTGCGCGGATTTTGTTATAATGTGACTATGAATTAAAAGGGGGATTCCGGCGATGAATTGCGGCAATGGCCAGATCAGGATTTTTGCTGGCAACGGGAGCAAAAAGTTTGCCCAGCGCATGTGCGATTATTTGGGCAGCCCGATCGGCGACAATACGACCATCATATTCAGCGAAGGCAACACCTTCGTGCGCGTCAACGAATGCATACGCGATAAGGACGTTTACTTTGTGCAGACCATCGGACTCGACCCGAATAATGAGTTCATGGAGCTGATTTTCTATATCGACGCGTTCAAACGTGCGAGCGCGAACTCGGTTTCCGTCATCATGCCGTATTTCAGCTACGCCAAGGGCGATAAGAAGGACGAGCCGCGCGTTTCCATCCGTGCGCGCGTGTGTGCGGACGCCATCGAAATGGCGGGTGCGGACCGTGTTTTAACCATGGACCTTCACGCCGCGCAGGTGCAGGGCTTCTTCTCCAAGCCCGTCGATCACCTGTATGCGCAGAGCCTCCTGTGCGCCTACGCGCGGCACAGCGGCCTCGTGAGCCCCAATACGGTAGTCGTTTCGCCGGATGCCGGCAGCGCCAAACGCGCGCGTTCGATGGCGGACGAGCTCAAGTGCCCCGTCGCCATCGGCGACAAGATGCGGGTCGACCATAACGAGAGCGCCAAGGTGCTTGAGATCATCGGCGATGTGCGCGGCAAGGACTGCATCGTGGTGGACGATTTCACCATCTCCGGTGGCACGCTCATCGATGTGGCGCATGGGCTCAAGGATAAGGGCGCCAACAAGATTTACGCGTTCCTCTCCCATGTGGTGCTCCAAGAGGCGGGTGTCAAGCGCATCGAGGATAGCCCCATCGAGCTTCTGGTTTCCACCGATACGGTCGACTGCCCGGCGGTCGAAGCCTCCAAAAAAATTCGCATCATATCGGCCGCGCCCATGTTTGCGGAGGCCGTCAAGGCCATCCACGAACGCGAGCCTGTGAGCAACCTCTTCGACCATACCCCCAAGCGCATGCTCGAGATGAGCTTTTCGCAACAGATGTCCCTTCGGGATTTGGGCGAGAAAAAGTAAACTCCTCCTGTTAGGCGCATTTTGCGCACGGCGTTCCGGACTACCCCCTGCCCGGAACGCCGTTTTTTTGCAGTGGAAGCCCGCATTTGCACTTCCTTTGCCACATTTTTTCTTCCTTTGCCGAATCGGATGCAATCCGCTTGAAAAGGGCGCATGATGATTCCACTCGCATGGGAGGATGAATCGTATGCGCATGATCTGTCTCATATTCACAGCCCTGTTTGTGCTGCAATCCCAACCCTCGCGGCAGGCGCAGGACGTCGTGCTCGTGGTGGATGTTTCGGGCATGACGCAGGAGCAGGCCGGGGGAGAACCCTGGCTGGCCGCGCCCTGCCTGAATCCCGCGCACCATTATTACCCTCCGGCGGGGGCGGCAACGACAAGTGAAACCTACCCCTCCCGTATCGGCGCGCCGAACACGGCGCGGGAGTACCGCTTCCAAACATGCTTTTTGCTAAAAGCGGAGGCTTCGGGCTGGCGGCCGTGGGAGAACCATTACCGGCTAGATGAGAACGGCAAACCGATCAAAATCGAAAACCCGGGTGACGAGGGCTGCATCTTTTTCGCGAGCGCTGCCCGTGCGCGCGCGCAGGAGCTCATCCACGCGCTTTTGGCAAACGCACCGGCGCGCCGCGTCGCGCTATGCTGTGTGGGCGCCCCGGGGGACGAGCGCTTCTGCGTGAACTTCACGCGGGATGAGGAGAAGCTCGTAACGGCGCTGTACGCTGCGCCAGCAAGCGGTCTGGGGGATGTATCCGGCGCGCTCTGCAAGGCGGAAGAGTATCTGAGCAGGCGGCGCGCGGACGACCGGCGCTCACGCGCGGCTCTGGTGATCGTGCTGGCGGATGAAATCGGGCAGGAGAATCCATTCGCGCCGCGTATAGAAGAACAAGCGCGCCGCCTAACAGAGAGCGCCGCGCTTTTATGGGTTTCTCCGCTCGAGGCGGGGCTGTCGCAGATTATGGAGAAAGCGGCTGCGCTTCCGGCTCCCGGGGCGCAGGTTGCGGTTCGACCGTCGACCACTTCTGCTGGCACAGGATGTAGAGAATGATCAGCCCGCGCACAATAAGGTCACTCGCCATGCCCACCCAAAGGCCGGAGAGGCCGAGCTGCGGCGCTAAGCGCGAAAGCGTATAGGCCAGCGGCAGCCGAACGCCCCACATGCCGATGATGCTCACGATCAGCGGATATTTGGTTTGCCGCGCGCCGCGCAAAATGCCCGTGCCAACCTGGCTCACCGCATACATCGGCTGCGCGAGCGCCTCCACGCGAAGCGCCGCAGCGCCGATGGCCACAACCGCGGCGGAAGGGGTGAAGATCGAAACGAGCATGCCCCCGCCAAAGTAGAGCAGGAAGCCCATGCTGGTCATAAACACCACGCAGCCCACCACACAGTAGCGCGCGAAGCGGCGCGCGAGGGTGGACTTGCCCGCGCCCAAGGATTGGGCGATGAGCGCCGTCGCCGCGGCGGAGAAACCGTAGGCCGGCATATAGGTGATGGACTCGGCCGTAATCGCCAGAGAGTGAGCGGCGAGCGAATCGGTGCCAAGGGCTGTCGCCATGGCGGTCATGGAGATTTGCCCCGCGGCAATGATCATGCGTTCAAATGCGACAGGCGCGCCCAAGAGCGCCATTTCCTTCCAAACGGCAGTGTCGAAACGGAAACGATCCCGCAGGGTAATGCCGCACACGGCATCCCGGGCAAAGAGCGCGCGCAGCAGCATCACGCCCGAAAAGGCCATGGCAACAGCCGTCGCGATGGCGGCGCCCGGAACGCCCAGCCCCGCGCCCCACATCGTGAAGGAGAGGCCGAGCACATGGATGGTGCGCGTGGGATAAATCAACAAGAAGCACAGCACCATGTTGATCAGGTTGGTGGATACATTGAAAAGCAGCGGCGTGCGCGTGTTGCCGGTGCAGCGCAAAATACTCGAACACACCTGCACGCTCATGTTGAACACATAAGATAGGCTGACGATGCTTAAAAATGCCGTCGCGTCCTCGATGATGTCGTCCGCGCCACCAATCCACACGGGGATGTGGGGAGCGAAAAACTGCATGAGGATGGTCATCGACACGCCGATCATGCCGATTGCCAGCACCGCCTGGCGGATGACGCGGCGCGCCATCTCGTGGTTACCCGCGCCGATATGGCGGCCCACCGGCACCGAAAAGCCGATGGAAAACCCCGCGAACAGGCCGTTGAGCAGCCAGTTCATGGGGGAGGTAAGGGCGACTGCTGCGGTTGCATTAGGCCCGAGCGCGCCGACCATAGCCGTGTCTACGGATTGAAGGAGCAGAATGAGAATCTGCTCGAGCATAATCGGCCAGGCGAGATACCAGATTGTCGCAAGGGGCTTTCTGCTCTCGTCAAGGAGGTCTACATATTTGGGCATAAATAATCCTTTGCCTGAAATCGCGGTACCACTCGAATTATACGGCCTGGGGAAGATTGTGTAAAGCCAAAGCCTGTATTATAATAACGTTAGATTACGGAAAAAAGTGGAGAGAACACCATACATGGAGCTTTTTGAAAAGAACGCTGCGCGCCGCGCGCCGCTTGCGGATCGCATGCGCCCGCGCACGCTCGACGATTTCGTCGGCCAGGAGCACATCGTCGGCGCAGGCAGGCTGCTGCGCCGGGCCATCGAGACGGATTCGCTCACCAGCTCCATCTTCTTTGGCCCGCCGGGCTGCGGTAAAACCACGCTTGCCGCTATCATCGCGCAGCAGACGGGCGCGCGCTTTGAGAAGCTCAACGCTGTCTCCTCCGGCGTCAAGGAGGTGCGCGCGGTGATCGACGAGGCGCAAAGCGCCCTTGCGATGTATGGCGTGAGCACCTATCTCTTGCTCGATGAGTGCCACCGTTGGTCCAAAACGCAGAGCGACAGCATTCTGCCCGCGCTTGAAAAAGGGATCATCCGCTTCATCGGCTCCACCACGGAGAACCCGATGGTATCCATGACGGCGGCGGTCGTGAGCCGGTGCCGCCTCTTCCAGTTTTATCCGCTTTCGGTCGACGACGTCAAACGGGCCATGCGCGCGGCGCTTGCGGATGCCCAGCGCGGGCTTGGCATGTATAAGGTTGCCTTCGATGAGGATGCCTTCGAGCATATCGCACGGACTGCCAACGGGGATGCGCGAAGCGCGCTCAACGCAATCGAGCTTGCGGTGCTCACAACGCCCTCGGTGGACGGCGTCGTGCATATCGACGCTGCCATCGCTGCGGAGTCCGTGCAAAAGAAGGTCATCAACGTAGACGACCAGCAGTTTTACGACATGCTCTCCGCCTTTTGCAAAAGCCTGCGCGGCGGCGATAGCGATGCCGCCATCGCCTGGTTTGCGCGGCTCATCTACGCCGGGGTCGACCCGCGCATCATCTGCCGCAGGCTGATCGCTCACGCCTCGGAGGACATCGGCCTCGCCAATCCCCAGGCGATGCCCCAGGCGCTCGCTGCGGCACAGGCGCTCGAGTTCGTGGGCATGCCCGAGGCGCGGCTTTCGATTGTGCAGGCGATCATCTTTTTGTGCGAGAGCCCAAAGTCCAACTCCGTGGTCACGGCCATGGGCGCGGCCTTTGCGGATGCGGAGAACATCCCCGAACAGCCCGTACCCCTTCACCTGCGGGATACGTCCTTCTCGGGCGCGAAGGCGCTCGGCCACGGCAAGGGCTATCTCTACCCGCACGACTATCCGGGTCATGTCGTCGCGCAGGAGTACATGCCCCCCTCCGTCAAGGGGAGGGTCTACTATGTGCCGGGGGTGCTTGGCAACGAGGCAAAAATCCACCAGAATCACATCAACAGCGGCAAGCTTAAGGATACGGACTGAGGATTGAGTAGACCGAACAGGCCGATGGACGTCCCGCACGACTCTTGCGGGGTGAAAGCTGCGTCAATCATGCTCGCAATCGTCCCGCTTCGGCTCCGCTTTGTGCTCGTTTTAACATAAACCCCTCGCGAAGGCTACGGCCTCCCTTGATGCGGCAAGGCCAAAGCGCGGGGCGTGATCCCGCGCGCGAGCAGACTGGCTTTGACAGTAGCCGCGCGGGATGTTAGAATATACAATAGGAGAACATATAAGCAGAAGGATGGGAGCAAATCGGGTTGAAAGGTAGGTAGAACCATGTTCCGTGTGGGAGACAGAGTCTGCTATCCCATGCACGGTGTGGGCGTTATTGAGGCCATTGAGGACCGCGAGGTGCTCGGCGTGAGCGCGGAATACTATGTGCTGCGCTTTGTGCTGGGCAAAATGACCGCTATGGTGCCTGTGGCAACTGCCGAGCGGGTGGGTCTGCGCGCCATTATCACACAGGAAGAATGCGAGCGGGTCATGGCGTTCCTTCGGGAGGAGCCGGAGACCGAGTGCTATAACTGGAACAGGCGATACCGTGAAAACTATGAAAAACTCCGTGGTGGCGATATTTACGATGTGGCGGGCGTCGTCAAGTGCCTGCAACGACGCGATGAGGAAAAGGGCCTTTCCGCGGGAGAGCGCAAAATGCTCGTTTCTGCACGGCAGGTGCTCGTGACCGAAATCGCCGAGGCCAGCGGCCGGGAGGCCGAGGACGTGCTTTTAACGATTGGAATTTAGCTCAACAGGATCTATCTAAACGAAACAGAATCGTGAGGTGAGGCTGATTTGGCCAAAAAAATCGCGCGAGCCGCATTGGTGCTCGTAGGCGCAGGCCTAGGCGTGATGGCGGTGGAAGGCGTGAACGAACTTCTGATTTACTATTGGAACTTCGACATGAATGTTAAGTTGCTGGAGTGGGCGATGCCGCTCATCAGCATCGGCGGGGCGCTGCTATTCGCAATTATCCTTTATTTTTTTGCCCCGCGCCTGATTGAGGGCTTCACGAGCTTCATCGACGTTGTGGAAACCCGGCTGACGGAGATGACGATGGCGGAGATTTTCTTCGGCGTCGTCGGGCTGATCGTGGGCCTCGTGATCGCGTTCCTCGTGAGCACGCTCACCGCGAAGATGTCGCTCAACTGGCTTGCGTTCGCTATCAACGCCGTGCTGTATTTCACATTCGGCTACTTAGGGTGGACTATCGTCACAAAGCGAAAGGCAGAAATCAACACGCCCTCCTGGTTTAAGCGCGGCGTGCGGGAGAAAGCGGGCAAGTCGAGCATCGTTGCGCGTCCCAAAGTTCTAGATACATCCGTCATCATCGACGGGCGTATTTTAGACATCTGCCGCACGGGCATCATCGAGGGCAACATGATCGTGCCTGCGTTCGTGCTGAGCGAGCTGCGCCACATAGCCGACAGCGCGGACCCCTTAAAGCGCAACCGCGGCCGCCGCGGGCTGGATATCCTCAACGCCATGCAGGGAGAGCTGGACGTCCCCATCAAGGTTGTCGAGACCGATTATGAGGATATCGCCGAGGTGGACGCCAAGCTGATCAAGCTCGCCTACGACATGGGTGGCGTGGTCGTTACCAACGACTACAACCTCAACAAGGTGGCGGGCGTGCAGCGCGTGCCGGTGCTCAACATCAACGAGCTGGCCAACGCCATCAAGCCGATGCTGCTCCCGGGCGAGGAAATGATCGTTTCCATCATGAAGGAGGGCAAGGAGGCCGGACAGGGCGTGGCCTACCTCGCCGATGGCACGATGATCGTCGTCGACGGCGGCAAGAAGCTGCTGGGCGAGGAGGTTCCCGTGGTCGTGACGAGCGCGCTGCAAACCGCCGCGGGCCGCATGATTTTCGCCAAGGTTAAGGAAAAACAATAATATCAGCTTTATGACAGCCAACGACCCTGCTCGAAAGAGCAGGGTCGTTGGGGTTTCGCGCCACGGTTAGCTTCCTGATTGTCCATGCCCGATATGCCCGTTATCATAAGGCCATAATGAGCTGCATTTGATCGTAACGGGCGCCGCGGGCATCGCGACCCCCGTAAAAAAGTGCCTCTCGAGCCGCCGCCAAGGGGGGATCGACGCATTCGCCCAATGAAAAAGGGACGGCCGGCGCCGCCCCTTTTCTTGAGAGAGTGAACTTCAACGTTAATCGTTTACGGCGATCACATCGATGATTACGTTTGCTTGTGCAGTGGAGATCGTGAGCAGGTACGCGCCATCCATGAGGGACACCGAGGCTACATAACTTCCGGGTTCCCGTTGCGCGTCGTCGGTGTTATCCGGTTGGAAGCTGCCCGGGTACATGGCCAGCACGCGCGCGAGGTATTCCTCGGCATCCTTCTGCGTGCCATCTGAAACCGTGCATCGAAATCCCGTCGCGTCCGCATCAATCGTGCTTTGCGTACCAAAGGTGACGGCCGGCAACTCCAGCTCCTCTTGCGCCCAGTAGAGCGCAGCGCAGCCGGAGCCGCAAAAAGACGGCGGCTCGGCGGCATCCTCCACGCTGCTCCCGGCAGTGGGTGCGCCGGTAGCATAGACGAATGCCTCCGGTACCTCATCGGGAGCAATGCTCGCGCTGTTTACGCCATCCTCTTCCCCTGCGCTTTTTTCCATGTCGAGCATACTTTCAGGCGTCGCGCCATAGGCTGCGGATTGACCCTCTGCGCCTCGCATCAAATCCAGGTTGCTACGGCCAAGCACACGCAAGCTCACGCCTGCCAGCAGCAGCACGGCTGCGGCGGCCGAAGCGTAGCGCAGGATATCGCGACGAAGGGCTTGCTTTTTCCCCTGTGCCTTTTTCAAAATGGAAGCATGCATGGCGGCATAATCCACACGCGCGTCCGCTTGTTCAGCGGCATTCCGAAGGATGTCATCCATCCGATCAACCATGCAGCTCACCTCCCTTTAACATTACCCCAAGCCTTCCTTTCGCCCGCGACATGCGGGACTTGATTGTTCCTTCGCTCACGCCCTGCAGCGCGGCGATTTCTTCGTATTGCATGCCGGAAAAATAGTGGAGAACCACCGTTTCCCGGTAAATGTCCGGCAGTGCGTCGACCGCCTCGCGCACGAGGCGCACCGTCTCCGCGTTCATAGCGGCGGGTTCGGGAAGATCGTCCTCGCTCAGGACAGGCGGCTCCGGCAGTTCCTCGGTAAGAACCTCGCGCTTGGTGCGGCGCTTGCCGTCCACGCACAGGTTTATGGTCACGCGGTAGAGCCAGCTTTTGAGCTGTGCTTCCCCCATATTCTCCAGCTTTTTCAAGTGCCGGAGCACGCGCACGAACACCTCTTGCGAGACGTCCATCGCGTCGCTTTCGCTTTTCATTGCGCCGTATGCCGTCCAATAAACCATGCGCGAAAAACTAGCGTAGACGGAATCGAAATCCCACGCGGGCAATCTCATCCCTCCTGTCCATAATACGTTTGAGCCGCAGGTGCGGTTCCCTGCGATTATATCACGAAAGCATATTTTTTTGGATATCATCTTGCAAACACCCCGAAAAAGGTATACTATAAATGAGGCGCCACTCAAGGAATACGGGCAAATCCCGTTTTCCTTTTTTTATTTTTTTATGTACAACCATTAGTTTTTGAGGAGGGCATGTATGCGGCAAGGCTTCGACAACGACAAGTATCTCACGATGCAATCGGAGAAAATACGCGAGCGCATCGCTAATTTCGGCGGCAAACTCTACCTGGAGTTCGGCGGCAAGCTTTTCGATGATTTTCACGCAGCGCGCGTGTTGCCGGGCTTTGCGCCGGATAGCAAGGTGAAGATGCTCCTGCAGCTTGCGGATCAGGCGGAAATCGTCATTGCCATCAACGCGGCGGATATCGAAAAGAACAAGGTGCGCGGCGACATCGGCATTACCTACGACCTGGATGTGCTGCGTCTGATCGATGCGTTCCGTGCCATCGGCCTGTATGTGGGCAGCGTTGTGCTCACGCAGTTCTGCGGCCAGCCCTCGGCCATCGCCTTTGAGGCGCGGCTTGCCGCTTTGGGCGTCACGGTTTACCGGCACTACCCCATCGAGGGATACCCCGCCAATGTGGAGCTGATCGCCAGCGACGATGGCTATGGCAAAAACGATTTTATCGAAACCACGCGGCCGCTCGTGATCGTCACGGCCCCCGGCCCCGGCA
>CAYNDC010000010.1:12193-15734 GCA_964396085.1 uncultured Clostridium sp.
AAACAAGCGCGGCGTGCTCGCCGGATTCGCGAAGTTCGAAACTTTCCCCATCTGGAATCTGCCGCTCAAGCACCCCGTCAACCTCGCCTACGAGGCGGCGACAGCGGATCTCAAGGACGTCAACATGATCGATCCCTTCCACCTCGAGGCGTATGGGGTCACCACCGTCAACTACAACCGTGATGTGGATGTTTTCCCCGTGCTCGCGGCCATCTTCACGCAGATCTACGGCACAAGCCCGTATAAATCCCCCACGGATATGGGCGTTAACATGGCGGGCTTTTGCATTGTGGATGATGAGGTCTGCCGCGCCGCTGCGCGCCAGGAAATCATCCGCCGCTATTATGCGGAAAGCTGCGCGGTCCGCCAGGGCCTTGCGGATGACGCGGGTTTGTTTAAATGCAAGCTGCTGATGAATCAGGCCGGCGTGACGGAGGCCGACCGCCCCGTTGTGGCGCACGCTCTGGGTAAGGCGGAGGAAACCGGCCAGCCGGCGGCCGCGCTGGAACTGCCCGGCGGCATGATCGTCACCGGCAAAACCTCGCCGCTCCTAGGCGCATCCGCGGCGCTGCTGCTCAATGCCCTCAAGGCTCTGGGCGGCATACAGGACGAAATGCACCTGATTTCGCCCATCATCATCGAGCCGATTCAGGCGCTTAAGACCAAGCACCTTGGCAACCACAACCCGCGCCTGCATTCGGATGAAATCCTCATCGCGCTTTCCATCTGCGCCGCCACAAACCCCACGGCGGATTTGGCGATGCGCCAGCTCCCCAAGCTACGCGGGTGCGAGGCGCATTCGAGCGTGATCCTCTCCTCGGTCGACAGCATCACCTATCGCAAACTGGGCATCAACCTCACCTGCGAGCCGCAATACCAAACCAAGAAGCTTTACCATAAGTAACAGCAAATCCAGTGGCATGGGCAATCGCGAGCGGTGAATCACCAACGGGGAAACGCAGGCATTGCGAATCCCCAAGGTGATTCACTGTTCGTTTTTCGCCGTCAACTGTATGGTTCTCGTCGCGGCGTTGCGGATGAATGCGCTATCGTGCTCCACGATGAGCATCGTGGGGTTGCCTGCGCAAATAAGAGACTCGATCTGCATGCGCGAGAGCACATCCACATAGTTGAGCGGCTCATCCCACAAGTACAGGTGGGCTTGTTCGCACAGGCTTCGCGCGAGCAGCACCTTCTTGCGCTGGCCGGCGGAAAAGGCGCGCATGTCCTTTTCAAACTGCACGCGCGGGAAGTCGAGCTTGCGAAGGATCGTCAGAAAAAGGCTTGGGTCCACACCGGCATGGGCGGCATAATCCATAAGGCTGCCGGCAAGAAAGGATGTATCCTGCGGCACATAGGAGATGACGAGGCCCGAGGCCGTGCGAACCAGGCCGCTATGGGGGATGTTTTCCCCGGCGACGAGCTTGATGATGCTCGACTTGCCGCAGCCGTTTGACCCGAGAAGCGCCACGCGCTCTGTGCGCTTCACTTCGAGGGAAAAATGTGAAAGCACATCCCGCCCGGGGTAGGCGATGGCGAGATCGCGGATTTCGAGCAACCTCTCGCTCCTGTGTGTGAGCGGGTGCACAGCGAGGTTCTCGTTGCGCTCGATGTTCTTTAAGAGCTTCGATTTTTCCTCAATCGCGCCCTCACGCCGCTTCTCAATTGCTTTGGCGCGCTTCATCATTTTCGCTGCCTTGTGGCCGATAGCGCCGCGGTCGGCAGCGTGGGAGCCGATTTTCGTCGCCTCAACCGTGTCCGACCAGCCCGAAGTGCGCCGCGCGGCCTCGCTCAGGTTGTGGATTTCGCCCATGAGCTTTTCGTTTTCGTCAAGCTCAAATGCGTCTTGCCTCTTTTTGTTCTCCCACCATTGCGAAAAATTGCCCTTGGTCACGGTGATGTTCGCGCGGTTGATCGAGAGGATATGGTCCACGCAGCCGTCGAGAAAGGCGCGGTCGTGGCTCACGAGGATGAAGCCCGCTTTCGCATTGAGGTAATCGCGCACGATCTCCCGCGCGCGATAGTCAAGGTGGTTGGTCGGCTCGTCGATGAGCAAAAAGTTGTTTTCTTTGAGGAAGAGCGCCGCGAGCAGCGCCTTGGTGCGCTCCCCGTGGCTGAGGGTGGAAAAAGGGCGGCAGAGCGTCCCCTCGTCCATTTGAAGCAGCGAGAGCTCGCGCAAAAGCTGCCAGTGCGCGTGGTTCGGGCTGATTTCCTCCAGGATGGCGAGCGTATCCCGCTCGATATCGGGGACCTCAAAGGGGAAATAATCGAAATGGACAGAGGCGCTAATGCTCCCCGTATATTCGTATTGGCCTAACAATAGCTTGAGGAACGTGGTTTTGCCGCGCCCGTTGCGGCCTGTAAAGCCGAGCTTCCAGCTCGTGTCGATCTGGAAGGAAACGCGCTCAAAGATGTTGTCGTAGCTGCCGTCATAGCCAAATGTAAGATCGGAAACGGATATCATGGACATAAACAAAAGACCCCCCTTTGGGCTGTCGGAATGCGTGCGGCCGAAAGGGCAACAGGAGCAAGCGGTTAGCGCCGCCCTCGTGTACCCAAACAACGTTCGCTCAGTTGCGCATTCCTAAATCCTCCGATGATCTTTCGTATGATTTTACCATGCTTTTTTCGGATTGTCTATTTCACAAATCGTTCAAACTCCTATAACAGTGTATCCGTTGTGCATTTGCCCGGCGGTGATACAATGGAAACGTAAAAATGAGAACATAGGTTCTTATGGCAGGAGGGATCAGATGAACACGAATAAATGTACGCAGCGCTCGTTGGAGGCACTCCAAAGCGCGCAGACGATTGCCGTCGAACATAACAGCCAGCAGGTTGATCAGGAGCACCTGCTCCTAGCATTGCTCGAGCAGGAGGATTCGCTCGCGGCCTCCCTCGCGGGGCGCATGGGCGTGGATGCAGCAGCGTTTA
Source organism: uncultured Clostridium sp. (assembly GCA_964396085.1). Classification (GTDB taxonomy): domain Bacteria; phylum Bacillota; class Clostridia; order Christensenellales; family CAG-138; genus Phil1. The sequence continues at coordinate 15,128 of CAYNDC010000010.1, forward strand.
CGGCGGCGGCTCGCAGCGCCGTGGGGCGTTTGCCGGGCATCACAGGCGCGGGGCGTGAGGCGGATAAAATCTACGTTACGCCGCAGCTCGAGCGCGCGCTCAACGAGGCCGAAAAGCAGGCCGCGCGCATGAAGGATGAATACACGAGCGTGGAGCATCTCTTTTTCGGCTTGATCGAAGCGCCCAACGACGCGCTTAAAAGGCTGTTCCGGGAATATCAAATAGAGCGCAACGCTTATCTCAAGGCCCTTGAGGAGGTGCGCGGCTGCGCGCGGGTCACCAGCGACACGCCCGAGGGCGCCTATGACGCGCTGGGCAAATATGCGCAGGACCTCGTGGAGCTTGCCCGGCGCCAGAAGCTGGACCCCGTCATCGGGCGGGACGATGAGGTGCGAAACGTCATCCGCATCCTCTCGCGCAAAACAAAGAACAACCCGGTGCTCATCGGGGAGCCGGGCGTTGGCAAGACCGCCATCGCCGAGGGTCTCGCACAGCGCATCGTTCGCGGAGACGTACCCACCTCCCTGCGCGAGCGCAGCATTTTCTCGCTGGATATGGGGGCGCTCATCGCGGGCGCGAAATTCCGCGGCGAGTTTGAGGAGCGGCT
>CAYNDC010000011.1:0-15665 GCA_964396085.1 uncultured Clostridium sp.
CTGAGCAGACCCCTGAGCAGACCCCTGAGCAGACCCCTGAGCAGACCCCTGAGCAAACTCCTCAGCAGACACCTGAGCAGACGCCTGAGCAGACCCCTCAACAGACCCCTGAGCAGACGCCTGAGCAGACCCCTGAGCAGACCCCTGAGCAGGATCCCGAGCAAACCCCTGAGCAGACCCCTGAGCAGGATCCCGAGCAGACTCCTGAGCAGGATCCGGAGCGGACTCCTGAGCAGACCGCCATCTCGACTTCTACCGCCATCGTTTCCGACGATCCAGGCGGCACCGACGAGGTAATCCCGCTTGGCACACCCTCTACCGGGGGTAATGACGGGCTCGGCGGCGTGCTGCTGATCGCGGCAGGCGTTGCGAGCATCGGCATCGCGCTGATGATCCTTCAGGATAAAAAGCGCGCGGATAAACGCGCATGACGATTCATAGAACCTCGCCCCCGCGCGAATAATACGTGCGGGGGCTTGCTTTTGCAAGAGAACGCGGCTATAATGGTTACATTATAACAGTAAAAGCTACTTATGAAATATAACATTTAGTTTGCGGAATCGGGGGGCGAACATGAACGCGATCAAGGTATTTATGCTGGGCAGATTTGAAATCGTTGCGGACGGCAACGAGGTCGTCAAGAACCTCGGGAGTTCCCGCAAAAGGATTACCTTGCTGCAATTCCTGCTGCTCAACAGGGATAAGGCCGCCACCACGAAGGACCTGTTTGAGATACTCTGGCCGGGCGAGAACAGCACGAACCCCGAGAGCGCGCTCAAAACCCTCGTAAGCCGCCTGCGCGCCACGCTCGCCGGTTACACGCCGCAACTTGCCGAGTGCATTGTGACCGAGCGCGGCGGTTACCGTTGGAACCCCGAGCTTGTTTGTGAAATTGACATTTCCACATTTGAGCAGCTGTGCGCTGAGGTGATGCGCGCACAAAGCGTAACCCCCGCTTTGCGCGCCCAGATCGCGCGCGTGCTCGAGCTCTATGCAGGAGAGCTGCTGCCCGGTGCGGGCGCGGAGGCCTGGGTGGCGACGCGCAGCGTTGCGCTGCACAACCTCTACCTCACCGCCGTCAAGCATTATGTGGCGCTGCTCAAGCCGCTCGAGCTCAATGAGGAAATCATCCAAATGTGCCGCATCGCGCTCGATGTGGATGCGTTCGATGCCGAGCTGAACCTTGAGCTGATGACGGCGCTGCTCAATGCCGGTCAGGGCACCGAGGCGCTCGCGCAGTATACCCGCGCAGCCGAGCTGCCCGAAGCTAAGGCGGACGCCGCCCCGTCCGAGGGCATGCTCGATTTTTATCAAAAGCTCATCGGCATCGATAACGACGCTAAGGCCTCGATCGACTCCATTCGCCATGACCTGCTCTCCCAGGGGCCGGGCGAACAAGGTGCATTCGTGTGCGACTATGTCATCCTCAAGGATGTCTATCAACTCTACATGCGTAACCTTACGCGCCTTGGCACGACGATGTTCGTCGCACTCGTCACCTTAAGCAGAATGGACGACGCTCCCGTCGCGCCGCTCGTGCTCGATAAGCTTATGCGGCTGCTGCTCACGGCGTTGCGCGAAAACCTGCGCCAGGGGGACACCGTCGCCCGTTACGGCGGCACGCAGTACGCCGTGCTGCTGCCCGCGGTCAGCTTTGAAACCGCGCGTATCCCCCTCGAGCGCGTTAAAAAAGCGTTCTATCAAATGTATTCCAACGCCTCTTTCACCATCAGCTACCGCTTCTCACCCGTGGCCGAGGAAAAGTGACGGCAGGCGATTTTCGGTTACAATCGTATTGACAACTCTCCAAGTCAGTAGTAATATGTAATCGGATAGGAGACTATCCCACGTTGTGGCAAAGCCTGTGAAAGCGGGTGACGCAAAGCTAAAGGGCCTAAGGGCGCAAGCCTATGGCAGCCAGTTGCCGGGTTTTATTCAGCCTGTTTCGGGTTGGATTAGCGTACGGGCAGCTGGTGCACAACCGGCTGTTTTAGTTGTGCCAAAAATCGGGCCGCGCGCTGGCGCAGCTTATGTGGAGAGGGTGTGCCGTGAACGCAACCAACCATCCCGATGCACAGTGATTGGAGGAGCGTGGACCCCGCCGTGCGGGCTTTGATCGGGCGGCTTTCTGCCCCCATTGCCGCGCTTGCGGGCGCGCAAACGCTGGTGCTCTACGGCTCCTACGCCAAGGGCACGCAGAGCGTCCAGAGCGACGTTGACCTCGCGGTGTTTTTCAGCACGGCGAACACCCTGCCGCTGCTTGCGGAATACCGCTCCCTCGCGCGCATCTGCGCGACGTCCGAGTTCGATGTTCAAGTACAGGCGTTTAGCGCCGGGGAGCTGGAAAGCCCCTGCGGCATCGTCGAGGAAATTGTACGCTACGGCGTGGAGCTTGCGCTCCACCCCCCGGCGGACGAAGCGTGCGGGAACGGCCCGCGGCGCGCATCCGCGTTTGATTAAGAGGAAGGAAGCTTATCGTGATGAAAAAGCTGGAGAAATACCGTTACTGGCAGATGTTATCCGATTACGATTTAGAGACCATCGACGTGCTCATCCAGGGCGGGCGTTGGGTCTATGTTGCCTACCTGTGCCAGCAGGCGATCGAACGCCAGCTCAAGGGCATGTATGTGTTCTACTACAACAGCGAGGCGCCAAAGACGCACAATGTCAATTTCCTGTTTGCCAAGCTGACGGCGCATGCCGATTTTCCGCTCGTGGGTACCCGCGCGGAGGTTGACGAGCGGCGCGAGGAGTGCGAGGACTTCCTCATCGACGCGATGTTCTATTACATGAGCGACTACCCCTTCTCCTACAAGAACATCATGAACCGCTTCGTCGGGCAGGAAAACGCGCTCGAGCTGTACCAGCGCACGCGCGGCATGCTCTCCTGGCTCAGGCGTTTTCAGCCAAACCCCAGCGCGGTGCTCGAGGAGGAGCAGGCACTGGCGCTCTAAGGGAGAAGCGGATCCCTTTGCGCACCGCAAGCCCGCCTGATAAGGTGCGCCCGTGTGCGCGTTTGTTCAAGGCAGCACAGCCCCCGGACATTTCCGGGGGCTTTTAATTAACCCTTTGTTCATCATTTGCCATCCCCGCGCGGTGGAAGCTTTTTCGGCAACGCGCTATAATAGAATCTATGAAAAAAGGCCTTAAAATTACGCTAACTGTGCTTTGTGCGCTCATCCTCGCCGTTGCGGCGGGGATATTCGTGTTTTACCTGCGCGTCAACGATCCTTCCAATGTGTTCCCCGATATGACGCCCGCGACAACGCCCGCGGCCGGCGCAACGAGCGGCCTGCCCGTCTCACCCGGCACGCCGGGCGCAAGCCCCACCTCCCCCCTCACGCCGGAGCCTACGCCCACGCCCATTCCTGAGAGCGTGCTCGCCGATATGTCGGATGCGGAGTTCATGAAAGGCCGCGTGAACATTCTGGTGCTGGGCATCGACAAGAGCGTGGAGCGCGAGGCCTCCGGCTCCTTCCGCACCGATACGATGATCCTCGTTTCCGTCAACTTTAAGACGCTGGATGTGGATATGATCAGCATCCCGCGCGACAGCTACGTGAAGCTCTACAACAAAAAGGGAGAGCTGATCGACCCCGCCGACCCGTTCAACAAAATCAATGCCGCCTTCTCGCTGGGCGGGGGCCTCTCGCGCGGCGGTTACGCGAGCGCGATGAGCACCACGGGCGCGCTCTTGGGCGGCATCCCGGTGAACTATTACGTTTCCTTCGACATGAACGCCGTCAAGCGCATTGTGGATGCGATGGGCGGCATCGAATACGAAGTGGATATCGAAGTCACGATGAACGGGCGCACGCTCTCGCCCGGCTTGCAGCACCTCGATGGGCAGGCCGTGATCGATTACTGCCGCCAGCGCAAGGGCAGCTCCGACACCGCGCGCGCAGACCGGCAGCAGCGCATCCTCATGGCTATTTTCCACCAGATGAAATCCACGGGGCAAATTGCGAACCTGCCAAAGCTCTACCAGAGCGTGCAGGATTCGATCGTGACGGATCTCTCCTTCGAGCAGATCTGCTCGCTCTCGCTCATCGCGCTTCGCATGGACGGGAGCCAGCTCCAGCGCCACATGGTGCCGGGAAAATTCGCCTCCGTCTACGCACGCGATTGCTGGCTGGTCGATTTGGAAAAGCTCTCATCGCTCCTCGAGCAGGTATATGGCACAAAGCTCACGCTCGATCCCGAAGTGGACGGAGCGGCTGTTTTGGCCTTTGTGGAAAGCAACCATTTAGCGGTCGAGGTGAAGCTGTACAACGCGGCGCTCATCTACAATGAGCTTCAAAGTTTTACGGGCGCCTATAAAGCTCAGCTCTCGCAGACGACGCTCAACGCGCTTTCGAAAAACCGCTCGCTGCTGGCAACCGCCATCCGGCGCGAAAACGGCGTAAACCTCTCGACCTACACGGCGCTGCTCAACGAACAGCTCGAAGCCGCGTATGCGAGCCTTGGCATCGCGCGCACGCCGCCCGCGTTCCTCAATGAGGACGGCACCCTCACGCTCTCGGACGGCTCTATGATTACGCCCGACACCTCGGGCGTGCTGGGCACCCTCGAGGGCGTCGACGAGGAAGGCGAAGAAGGCGCCGCAAACGGGGAATCTTCCGGCGGCCTCGGTTGAGTGCCGGCCCTTGCCGTGGTATAATAACATTTAACATGAAAGCGCTCGGGTTTATTAAGAAAATAGACGAACTGCTCGCGGAAAAGGGGCTTGGCTTCGTTTCCACGCTCATTGACGTGACGCTGACCTTTTTGATCGCGTGGCTGCTCGCGCGGGGGGTGAGCGCCCTGATCCGGCGCGCCCTGCGCGCGAAGGCGCGTCCGGAGGACGCGGCGCGCGCCAAGCGGCTTGACACGGCGGCCACGCTGGCAATGAGCATTTCAAAATATGTGATCTACTTTTTTGCCGCTGCGATCGCCATCGGCCAGCTTGGTCTTACCGCCTCCATGAGCTCGCTGCTCACGGCCGCGGGCATCGGCGGCCTCGTGCTGGGCATTGGCGCGCAGAGCCTCGTGAAGGACATCGTTTCCGGTTTTTTCATGCTCTTTGAGAACCAGTTTTCCGTGGGGGATTACATCACCGCGGCCGGCATCACGGGCACGGTCGAGGCGGTTGCCTTGCGCACGACCACCATCAAAAGCTATACCGGCGAGGTGACGGTGGTGCCAAACGGCAGCATCACGACCCTCACGAACTATTCGCGAACCAACGCGCTCGCCCTCATTGAGCTGCCCGTATCGAGCGGGGAGGACACCCAACGCGCGCTTGAGCTGATGCTCGAGGAAAGCGAAGCCTACCGCGAGGAGCTTGGCGACAAGGCAAAGGGTAATCCCGAGGCCGCAGGGGTCATCCGGGCTGAAAACGGCACGCTGTTGCTGCGCATCACGCTGCCTGTCGCGCCGCTGGCGCACTGGGGCGTGCAAAGGGAATTGACCGCGCGCATCGCCGCGCGCTTCGCCCGCGAGGGAATCGCGGCGCCATATTCGCGCATTTCCATCGTGCACCAGGAGGAACGGGAGCATGGTTGAACCCTTCGCCCTCAACGACCGGATCGCCATGAAAAAACCGCACGCCTGCGGCGCAAACGAGTGGATCGTCACGCGCACGGGGGCGGATGTGAAGCTGCGCTGCGCCGGCTGCGGACGCGTGGTGATGCTCGACCGGCTCGATTTTCTCAAGCGCGCCCGCAAGAACCTGGGGCCTTCCATCCCCGCGACTACATCCGAAGGGAACGCGTAAGATATGCGCAACAAGATTTCCAAGAAAAAACTAAAGCAGATGGTCAAAGCGGCGCAGGCCATGCACGAGAAGGACCCCGTCTATACGCGCCATGCGGACCGGCAGTTCTACCTTTACCTCCTTGGGGTCGTCGTTGTGGCGCTCGCCATCCGGCTGTTCTTCTTTGAGCCGGTGCGCGTGGACGGCAACTCCATGAAGGATACGCTCCTGCACAACGAATACATGTTCGTGGAGAAGATGACCTACTGGTTTCGCGAGCCTGAGCGCGGCGAGATCATCACCTGCTTCTACCCGGGCTATACGGTTTCCTGCGTGAAGCGCGTCATCGCCGTGGGCGGCGACACGATCTCCATTGCGGGCGGGACGGTCTACGTCAACGGGACGGCGCTCGTCGAAGACTACTGGAACGGCGGCATGATCGCGAATATGGATCCCGTCACCGTGCCCGAGGACCATGTGTTCGTCATGGGGGATAACCGAGGCGATTCGAAGGACAGCCGCGCCGCCTCCGTGGGCACCATTCCCCTTTACCGGGTTGTGGGCAAATGCCGCGCGGTCATCTGGCCCTTTGCGGAAAGGCGGATACTCTAAATGGAGCTGAGCGCCCGCACGCGCCTCAACAAGCCTGAATACGGCCGCCTGCGCGCCTACGGCTGGCTCTGGGCGATCTTCGCCGCGGCGCTCGCCGTGGCGTTCGTGTTCACGGCCATCTTCGCGGCGGTCATGAGCGCGGACGAGGGCATGGCCCCCACGATTGCACAGAACGACATCATCCTCTTTTCGAGGCTTTCCCGTTTCCTCAAATCGCCCGCGCGCGGAGACATTCTCGCCTTCCAGATACAAAAAGGCGGCCCGGCATACGTCGGGCGCGCGGTGGGTTTGCCTGGGGAGACTGTGAGCATCTATGCGGGGCGCGTATATATCGACGGCGTTTTACTCGATGAGAGCGCCTATGTGACGGGCGCATGCCCCGACCTGCCTGCCACCGCAGTTCCCGAAGGCTGCTATTTCATTTTGCCGGATGCGCGGGATTTTGCCAATGTGGAAGACGCCAAAGCGCTTTTGCTCAACGCGAAAAACATCATCGGCACGGCAAGCGTGCGCGTGTATCCCGTTTCCCGCATTTGCCTATTCAAATAACCCTTTTCCGAATTTTTCGAGCGCATAATACAGCGGCATGCCGATGCCGTAACACGAAAGCGCCTGCCCTATGAACACGCCGCCCATGCACATCCACAGGGGAAGCGGCACCCCATACGCATAATAGAGCAACAACCCCACGACCAGCGCGTTGACGAGCACTGCCGGCAGCGGCGCGAGCCACGCATTGCAGCCGCGCTTTTTCATGAGGTAGGTACAATACGCAGCGAGGAGAGTCGCAAGGCTGCCAAAGAGCACATCCAGCGGAATTGCGCCCGTCACCAAATTGGCGATCAAGCACCCGGCAAACAGCCCCGGCACCGCCTCGGCAGCAAAAAAAGGCAGCACGCAGAGTGCCTCCGAAAAGCGAAGCTGGACGCCCTCCCCCAGCGGGATGCTCAAGAGCGTCAGCAACGCATAAAGCGCCCCGATCAGGGCGCTTCGGGCAATCCGCCTCGCGCTCACCGCTTACGCTTTTTTGGTGAGGAACTCGTTGAGCCGCTCGATGAGCGCGTCCACATCGATGCCGTGCACGGCGCAGGCCTGCTCGAGGGACTCCCCGCTTGCCATAACGCAGCCCAGGCAATGCATGCCGCTGGCCATAAGAATATCCGCGAGGCCCGCATCGGTTTGCAGAACCTGCTGGATTGTCATGCTTTTGTTTACCATAGTGCTTTCTCCTTTTTGGTCATTTTCATATCGATTATAGCATATCCCGGACAGGCGTTCAACAATTCAACAGCAGCGCACCCGAAATAGGCGGCAGCACGATGTGGACGGCGCCGGCGCGCGCATCGACCCGCGCGCCGGTGAGCGCATCTCGCAGGCTGTTTGCGATGAAAAGCCGCGAAGCATCCGGCCCCGTGTGAAAATCCGCCGCCGACACGCTCACCTGCCGCGCCTGTTCGCTGCGATTGATGAGCACGAGCGCCGAGGCGCCCGTAGCCTCGTCGCTGCGAAGCAGCGCGAACACGTTTTCCTCAAGCGCCGCAAAGCCACAAAGCCCCCGCTGCATGGCGGGATTCTCCCGCCGCGCGCCGGTCAAGAGCACAAAGCGCGAGAGTATGTGCGCGTCCTCGCGCCCCCAGGGGTACGGCGCGCGGTTAAAGGGATCCGCCATGCCCGTAAGACCGGCCTCGTCCCCATAATAGAGGCAGGGCGTGCCGGGATGGGCGAGCTGGATCATCGCGGCGAGGATAAGCCGTGCGCGTCCGCGCGCCAAGGCCTCCGGCCGCAGCGTATACGCCGCCTGCTCCTCGCGGGTCAGCGCGTCCCGCATGGGCGCTCCGGAGAGGACGCTTAAAATGCGCACCGTGTCGTGGCTGCCCAAAAGGTTGAGGCACGCCTCGTAGAACGGCGCGGGATAGTTCTCGCGCAGCGACTCCAGGCGAAGGCACAGCCCGCGCGCATCGGTTCGCAGCAAAAGGAAATCGACGAGGGCTGAGCGCAGCGGGTAGTTCATCACCCCGTCCAGCTCGTTCCCGTCCACATAGGCGCGGCGCACGCCAAAACCCTCCTTATTGGAAGCATCCTCCCACACCTCGCCCAGGAGCATCCCCTCGGGATCGCCCTGTTTGATATGCCGCCTGAGGAAGGCGATGAAATCGTCCGGCAGCTCGTCCGCCACATCGAGCCGCCAGGAGGAAATGCCAAGTTTGGCGTAATGCTCGATGACCCGCGCGATATACTCCCGGTAGGAAGGCTCGCACTCGTTGACCTCCGGCAGCGTTTTGAAGCCCCACCAGCAGCGGTAACTATCCGGCCAGGCCTTAAATTCATACCAGGCGCGATAGGGAGACTGCTGCGAGCGATAGGCGCCATCCCCCGCATAAACCCCGCGGCGGTCGAAATAGACGCTGTCGTCCCCCGTGTGGGAAAACACGCCGTCGAGCATCAGCTCAATGCCCAAGCGCTTTGCGGCGTTTACGAGGGAGACGAGCGCCTCCTCCCCGCCGAGCATGGGGTCGACGCGCAGGTAATCGGCCGTGTTATACCGGTGGTTGGAGGCGGCCTCGAACACGGGGTTCAAGTAGAGGTAGCTAACGCCGAGGGATTTGAGATAGGGAAGCTTCGCCTCGATCCCGGCAAGGTCGCCACCATAATAGTCACAGGGATCATACTCCGCGTTGCCGGGCAGCGCGCGGTAGAGGACCTCCTCCTCGAAGCTTTCGTGGCGGTAGAGCGGGCGGCCCATGGCGAGATGGTAGCCGTAACGCGCAAGGTCTTCCCGCTCGGAGCGCGCAAAGCGATCCGGAAATACCTGGTAAACGATGGCGTTGCGAAAGCGCTCCGGCGTTTCAAACGCGCCGTCGTACACGGTGATCTGCCAGGAGGGCGGAGCATAATCATACAGGGCGCCGGGCCCGCCAAGGCCCGGGTTGCGCACGCCGTACCACTTGGTGCCAAACGCGCCCGTGAGGATGAAGTAATACCACACGAGGCCCGTTTGCTCCGCGCAAAAGGCGAACGAGAAGCCGTCCTCCTCCCTTTGCCCCTCGACGAGGCGCTCCGCGCCGTGCGTCCAGAGCCTGAGCCGCGCCTGCACGCCCGGCCCGGTGCGCAAAAAAAGCCGCGCCTCGCACCCCGCCCTGAGCGCACCGAAGGGGTTGCGGCAGGCGATGAGATGCGAATCGTGAAAGACTTCCTCGAGCATGTTCGTTCTTCCTCCCGTCCGCTTTTATTTAAGCACATTGTGCCGCCTGACGCAAACTTTTTGGGCAGCTCGATGAATTGCCCTCTTTGTTCGATTGACAGCAAGGGTTGAATCATATATTATATACACATTATTCTGTTGGGAGGCCCCTGCCGGGTTGCCGGAAGGGGTTTCGATATTATTTGCAGGGGGACTAACCACTATGGGCAACGAACTCAAAAAGAAGTACGGCCTTGCGACGGCCGTCGCGATGGTCGTGGGCATCGTCATCGGTTCGGGTGTGTTCTTCAAGGCCGAGGCAATCCTCAAAACAACCGGGGGCGATATGGCCATCGGCGTGCTGGCGTGGATCATCGGCGGGTTGATTATGATCGCCTGTTCCTGCGCGTTCGCGGTGATGGCGACCAAGTACGAGTACGTCAACGGCATAGTCGATTATGCGGATGTGACGGTGGGCAAAAAATACGGCTATTATATCGGCTGGTTTATGGCCACGACCTACACGCCCGCGCTCACAGGCGTGCTCGCCTGGGTTTCCGCGCGCTACCTGAGCGTATTGCTTGGCTGGAGCATCGTCGGCCCCGAGTGCCTGGCGGTCGCCTTCTTTTTCCTCGTGGCCAACTACGCGCTCAACGCGCTTTCCCCGAAGCTCGGCGGCAAATTTCAGGTGTCGACCACGGTCATCAAGCTCGTTCCGCTCGTTTTGATGGCGGTCGTGGGCACCATCGTGGGCCTCACCAACGGCATGACGGTCAAGAACCTGTCCTCCGCCGCGCTCGAGGCGGTTTCCGGCAGCCCGCTCTTTGGCGCAGTCGTCGCAACGGCGTTCGCCTACGAGGGCTGGATTATCGCAACCTCGATTAACGCCGAACTGCGCGACGCCAAGAAGAACCTGCCAAAGGCGTTGCTCATCGGCGCGGCAATCATCATGGCGATCTATGTGTTCTACTACATCGGCATCGCCGGCGCGGTGGACAAGAGCATCATGATGGAAAGCGGGCAAAACGGCGCCAAGACCGCCTTCTCCACCATATTCTCCAACATCGGCGGCACGGTGCTGTTCGTGTTCATCATCATCTCGTGCCTTGGCACGCTCAACGGCCTCATGATGGGCTGCACGCGCGGCTTCTACGCGCTTGCCGCGCGCAACGTCGGCCCCCGCCCGGATATCTTCCGCCAGGTGGACGCGCAGACCAACATGCCAACGAACTCCTCCGTGATCGGCGTGCTGCTCGCGGCGTTCTGGCTGCTGTACTTCTACGGCGCAAACCTCGTGGAAAAATGCTGGTTTGGCCCGTTCCAGTTCGACATCAGCGAGCTGCCGATCGTGACCCTCTACGCCGCCTACATCCCCATGCTCATTCTGTTTATGAAGAAGGAGAAGGAGATGTCCGCCTTGAAGCGCTTTGTCATCCCCGCCTTCGCCCTCGCAGGCTCGGTGTTCATGGTGATCGCGTCGGTATGGGCGCATGGCCTCAACGTGAGCGATAAGCTCGTCGAAATGCCGCTGTTCTACTATCTCATCGTGTTCGCATGCATCATGGTGCTGGGGAGCTTCTTTGCAAAACCCAAGGACGGCCCCCAAGGCCGTTGAGGATGAATCCCGGGCGAATACAAGCCAAAACAATACGGCTTGCCATCATGGCAGGCCGTATTGCTATCCCCGCGGCGACTCTTAGACCCTGCCGATAAACACGAGACGCTCGCCCTCCGAAAGCTCCTCTTTGATGCCGGGGTTAGCGGCTGTGAGCGCCGCACGCGAGAGGCCGTAACGCCTGCCCACATCGAAGAGGGTTTCGCCCGCGCCCGCAAAGCAAAGGATGAGCGAACGACGGCCCTCCAAGGGCGCCGCATCCTCGAGGCCGGTGACGAAGCGGACGTCCTTTTCACAGTAAGGCGCGGCCGTGATTTCAAGCGCGGCGGAAAACACCGGCACATTGCCCGAGAGCGTGATGCCCGCAGCGAGTATGTTTGCCTGCGCGCGCGCGGCACAGCACCAATTCGGGCAGGGAGCCTCACAGGCGAAGGGAAGCTGCGCGCTCTGGGCAAACGGCACGCACTCGGCCGTTTCGTACACCGCGCGCACGAAGAGGATGCCCTCGACACATAGTACGCCTGCGGCTGCGCTGGCCGAGGTCACCAGCGGCCGTGCGGCGCACCACACCGCGCGCGCCGGCTGCGGCGCGCCTTCGGGCAGCACGAGCTTTTCATCCACGCCGCAGCGGCAGGACACGCGGCCGCCCCGCAGCATCAGCGTCGCCTCGCCGCGTACGCTCTTCACGGCCGCGCCGGGCACATAGGCATCCGCGGGAAGTGTCGACTCGTACGGGCATACGTCATATACCTTGACGCGAAGATGAAGCTCTAGACAGAGCAGCCCCTCTCCCAGCACATAGAGCTCGGTGCCGAGCACCGTGATTTCCGCCTGCGTCTGCCCGCGCGGCCGTTCGTCGAGCGCCACTTCGAGCGTGAGGGGCACCTGCGCGGCGAACGTCTCCGCGCGCGCGGACTCGGTTTCCACCAGCGCGCCGACATGGGCCATCGCATCGATGAGCGCGGTATCCCCGCCCGCCTTGACGGCACGCACGCTTGCCTGCGCCGATGCACACAACACGCGGCACACCCCGCGCGCGGCAAGCTCCTCGCGCACGCGCATTTCCTCGCAGGCAATCATGGTTTCTTCCATGGAGGAGTAGCGAGCCTCTTTGAACTCCGCCTCGGCGCCGCGCACGCCGCTAAGCGCGCGCATGGGTTTTTCCGAGGTAACGGCGGCATCAAGCTCGACCGCGGCAACAAACGTCAGCCTGCCGCCCTCGACGACGTTCATCTCGAGGATAGCCGCCTGCGCCTGGGCCGTCATGCCCTCCTTGGCGCCGGGCGCATCCATTACATAGCGAAACGCCGCGGACGAGCTAAAGGCGAACAGCGCACCCGAGACGCCCTCCCCCTCCTCCGGCACAAACGAAACATCCCGGCAGACGAGCTCCGCGCGCACGCGTCCCTCGATCACGACCGCACCCTCCGCCGTTGCGCACCTGGATATCAGCACCGTCGCGCTCGCGCTCAAAACCTCCGTATCCGAAGCGCGGCGCCCCTCCGGCAGGGGAAGCTCGCCCTCGACCTCTGCCTGCGCCGTGCCCGTGTACACCAGCGTTTCCATACTGACGTCGCCATATAAGAATTCCATAAGCCTTCTCCTTCCAAATATGCGGGGATACGGTATATATCTATTCCCTTCCTCTTTGGATATGCCCTGGGAGAAGCCACTATGCCCCATGTCCGCGAAAAAGTCAAAAAAGCGGCCGAAGCCGCTTTGCAGTATCGTTCTATGCTCCTGTTCGAGTGGTTCTACGAATCCGCACCGCAAAGCGGAGCCGAAAGCAGCACCCACTGTTGCCGCTAAATCCCTTCCCGGAACACGATTTGGCCGCCGCAGACGGTCATCGCGACCGAAGCGTTTTGAATCTCCTGCGCGGGCAATGTGAAAATATCCGCATCGAGCACCACGAGGTCCGCGAGCTTGCCCGGCGCGATGGTGCCTTTGCTGTTTTCCTCGTAGGAAGCGTAGGCAGCATCCCGCGTGAAGCCCGCCACCGCCTCCTCGACGCTGAGCTTTTCCTCGGGGTACCATCCGCCTTGGGGATAGCCCGAAAGATCCGCGCGCGTGACGGCGTGGTAAATGCCCTGGATGACGTTGAAGCGCTCCACAGGCGCATCGGATCCGAATGCCGTGCGGATGCCGAGCTTTCGCATGGTGGAAAACGCATAGCTCGTGCGCGCGCGTTCTCCCACGCGGGAGTCCGCGATGTGTAAATCGTAATCGAGGAAGATGGGCTGCACGAGCGCCATCACCTCCAACTCCCGCATGCGCGCGAGCAAGGCGGCGTCCGTGATCTGGCAGTGGACGACCCCATGGCGCAAGGGCGTTTTTCCATCTTGACCGGCCGGCTGTTCCCGTTCGAGCGCGCGCGCCTTCTCAAAGGCGTTGAGGACCATGTCGAGCGCCGCATCGCCGATTGCGTGAACCACCGAGGGCATGTTGCGCCGCGCCGCCGCGCACACGAGCGCGTCGAGTTCCTGCTGCGGGTAGATCGGTATGCCGCGGGTTTCGGGCGCATCCCGATAGGGCTCGCTCAAATACGCCGTGCGCGCGCCAAGCGAACCGTCCCCCATGATCTTGAGAGGCCCGACGCGCAAGCGTTCATCCCCCTGATAAAAGGCGTAGCCCTGCCCGAAGAATCCATCGAGCGTCGCAAGGTCCCCAAGACGGCACTGCAGGTATACGCGAAGGGGCAAAGAGTCCTCCCGGGCCAGCTGCTCATAGGCGCGAAGCGGCGCGCATTCCCCCTGCGCGGAAAAGACGAAATCATCCGTATGGACGGTGGTGATGCCGCAGCTCGCCGCATCCTTTGCGGCCGAACGAATGTATGCCTTCGCCCGCTCGACGCTCAGTTCCGGCGAAAGGCGCGCCGTGAGCGCGCACGCATCCTCACACAGCACGCCGTCCGGCTCGCCGTCCTCCCCCCGCGAGATGCTGCCGCCGGGCATGTCCGGCGTGTTTTTCGTGATGCCGCACACTTCAAGCGCCTTGCTGTTGAGGCAAACCACATGGTAGCATGCGCGTGTGAACGCGATGGGGATCTCCCGCGAGATCTCATCGAGTTCCCAGCGCTTGGGAAAGCTCGTATCATCCTCCCAATAATCGTTGTTCCAGCCTGCGCCGGCGAGCAGCGCAAGATCCGGATGCTCCTTGAGAAACGCCCGGCCCAGCTCCAGGAGCTCACGCTTGCTGCGCGCCCCCGCGAGCTTGGCGATGGAGAGGCTTTCGCCATAAAAGAGCAGATGCATGTGCGTATCGATAAAGCCGGGCAGCATCAGCCTCCCGCCGAGGTCTATGAGTGCCGCGTTTTCCGTTTTGCGCCCAAGCGCTTCCCGATCAGAGCCGACAAAGGCGATTTTGCCCTCCTCGACGCAGACGGCTTGAGCCGTTCGCCCATCCATGCACACCACTTTGCCGTTGTAGAAAATCGTATCCATCGTACTCCCTTGCAGCGTCATGCCAAACGGGCCGCGCAAAGCAGCCCGCCGATTTTGATCGCATCTATTCCCCTAACCTGTCGAGCGCGTTGCGGTAGCCCGCCGCGCCGTAGACGAGGCACCGGTTCACGCGGGAGATGGTTGCGCTCGACGCGCCCGTCTTATCCGCGATGGCAGAGTATGTTTCGCCCCGCCTGAGCTGGCGCGCCACGGCGAAGCGCTGGCTCATCGCCTGCAGCTCGCCGATGGTGCACAGGTCCTCGAAGAAGCGATAGCAATCCTCCTGCGTTTCCAGCGTCAGGATCGCCCCAAAGAGCGCATCCAGATCGTCGTCCCGAAGCTTGCTCTCGTACATGCGCGCCTCCTTATGCCACAAGATCGCCCGTTTGCCCGGTTCGTCCTGTTCTCATGGTAACGCATCATCGCCCGCCGGTCAAGAAGGCGCGTGTGCGCGCATGTCGCGGCGCATCCAGAAACGCCGCGGGGCCCTGCTCGATGACGGCGCCATCCTCGATAAAGAGCACACGATCCGCCACGGCGCGCGCGAAGGGCATTTCATGCGTCACCACGAGCATCGTCATGCCGGCGGCGGCTAGGCCGCGGATAATCTCGAGCACGCCGCGCGTGCTCTCGGGATCGAGGGCGCTGGTGGGCTCGTCAAAAAAGAGCATGGCCGGCTCCATCGCCAGCGCACGCGCGACGCAAACGCGCTGCTTTTCCCCTCCGGATAGCTGGTAGGGGTAAGCATCCGCCCGATCGGCGAGGCCGACGGTGGAAAGAAGCTCCAAGGCTTTCACCTGCGCCTGGGCGCGCGGCTTCTGTTTTACATGGATGGGGGCATCCACGAGGTTTTGCATCACGCTCCAGTGCGGAAAAAGCTCGAAGCTTTGGAACACCATGCCGAAGCTGAGCGTGCACGCCCGAAGCTGCGCCTGCGAGGCGTAGCGCGCGTTTTCCGCCGCCATGCGCCCGAGGTAGCAAAGGCTGCCGCCCTGTGCCCGCTCGAGCAGCGCCGCCACGCGAAGGAGCGTGGATTTCCCGCTGCCGGAGGGACCGATGACGGCGACGACCTCGCCCTCC
>CAYNDC010000012.1:0-232 GCA_964396085.1 uncultured Clostridium sp.
GAAGTAATCAAGCTCCTTGGTTTGCTCGGGGAAGCCCAGCGTCGAGAACGGCCACATGCCGGAGGAGAACCAGGTGTCGAGCACATCCTCATCCTGATGGAATGCCGTGCCGCCGCATTTGGGGCAGGCGCCGGGCGCGGTTTCGCCAACGACCGTCTCCCCGCACGCCTCGCAGTAGTATGCCGGGATGCGGTGTCCCCACCAGAGCTGGCGGGAAATGCACCAGTCGCGG
>CAYNDC010000012.1:242-15384 GCA_964396085.1 uncultured Clostridium sp.
GATGTTGTCCATCCAGTTGAAATAGGTTTTATCAAACCGCTCCGGTACGAATTTCACCTCGCCCTTGCGCACGGCCTCGATGGCGGGCTGCGCGAGCGCTTTCATCTCGACGAACCATTGCTTGCTCACGATCGGCTCCACCGTGTGGTGGCAGCGGTAGCAAGTGCCCACGTTGTGCGTGTAGGGATCGATTTTGACGAGCGCGTTGGCTGCGCGCAGGCGTTCGACGAACAGCTTGCGGCACTCGAAGCGCTCAAGGCCCGCGAACTCGCCGCCCAGCTCGTTGATATATCCCTCGTCCGTAAACACGCGAAGCGAGGGGAGGTTGTGCCTGCGGCCCACCTCAAAGTCGTTGGGATCGTGCGCCGGGGTGATTTTCACCGCGCCCGTGCCGAAGTCCATCTCGACGTACTCGTCCGCAACGATGGGGATTTCGCGGCCGATGACCGGCACGATAACGCTCTTTCCCACGATTTCCCGGTAGCGCGGGTCCTCCGGGTTGACGGCAACGGCCGTGTCGCCCAAAATGGTCTCCGGCCGGGTCGTGGCGCACACGATGGAGTAGGAGCCGTCCGGCGCGCTGTAACGCACGTGCCACAGGTGGCTGGATTGCTCCTCGTACTCCACTTCCGCGTCGGAGAGCGCGGTTTTGCACACGGGGCACCAGTTGATGATGCGGTCGCCCCGGTAGATCAGCCCTTTGTGATAGAGATCGACGAACACCTTGGATACCGCGCGGCTACAGCCGGCGTCCATCGTGAAGCGCTCGCGCTCCCAGTCGCAGGACGAGCCGAGCTTTTTGAGCTGCTCGACGATCTTGCCGCCGTACTCCCGTTTCCACGCCCACGCGCGCTCCAGGAACGCCTCGCGGCCGATGTCGCGCTTGTCGATTCCTTCCCGGCGCATCTGCTCGACGATCTTCACCTCCGTCGCGATGGAGGCGTGGTCTGTGCCGGGGAGCCAAAGCGTTTCATACCCCGCCATGCGCTTGTAGCGGATGATCGCATCCTGCAGCGTTTCGTCGATAGCGTGGCCCATATGCAGATGCCCTGTGATGTTGGGCGGGGGAATTACGATGCAATACGGTTCCTTCTCAGGGTTGGGTTCGGCATGGAAGTAGCCGTTGCGCTCCCATTTTTCATACAGCTTGTTCTCCACGCCGGCGTGGTCGTAGGCTTTGGGCATATCCTCGTACATATGCGCCCTCCTTTGTTTTGTATCAATCGGTAAATAAAAAGAGTCCCGCCATCCTCAAAGGACGGAAGAACCCGCGGTACCACCTTTATTGGGCGAAAATCGCCCCTCTTTACGCCTTAACGCAGCCCACGTCCCGAACTACTCCGTTCGCCCGGGAGGCTCAAAAGCGACCTTCCATCCTCTTGCGCCGGCAGCCCTCCCAGCCGCTGGGGCCGCTTCTCTGGTGCGCAGAACGGGACGTACTCCTCTTTCTCATCGCCTGTCTTTTTTTCTAATCATAGTGAGCCTAGGCGTGTTTGTCAAGAAGCCCTTTATTTTTTGCCCATCATGCCAAGCATCTGCGCAAGCATGAGGGTGCTGTTCAAATTGCCAAGGCCGGGCGCGCCGCCCTTGCCGTCGCCACCCATTCCGCCGAAGGCTTTCATGAGCTGCATCATCTGCATCATGTTGTTCATGCCGCCTTGCTGCTGCACGAGTTGGGAGAACATTTGAGATGCGTCCGCGCTCCGCGGCGGCGCATCGAAAGGTTGCCCGGGCGGCGGGGAAGGAGGTGCGGCCTGCTGCACGAGCGGCACGCCGAGTTGGGATGCGATGTGCGCGCGCTCACCCGGCGCGAGGAAGGGCTCCATCGCAGCTAGGTATTCGCCCGCGCGCTCACGCCCCTGCTCGTTGCGTATGCGCGCAGCCATCGTATAGGCGGGCGACATGTAGGGCGAGGAATTTCCCTGGCCCTGCGTTTGCGCTGTGTTGTTTTGCGGCGGTCTTTGCATGCTTCCCCCCTCCGATCTCCCTATATAGTATGCTCAAGGGGGCGCTTTGTCGCATATACTGTTGCGAAGGGAGCTGATGAAATGAAACGTGATCTTCGGGGCATGGGAGATGGCCAGGGAATGAAAAAACAGCCGCCCGGCAGAGAGAAACAGCCCGCGCGGGAGCAAGCCTCCGCGCCCGTATTGCGCGACGTCAACGAAGCCATCGAGCATTTCAGCGGCCGCAGCGATGCGGAGCTGATGAACGAGCTGATCAATTTCCGCCGACAGGGCGCCATCGACGATGCGAAGCTCGCCGAAGTGTACCAGCGGCTTTCGCCCATGCTCAACGATGCGCAAAAAAAGCGCCTCGAGACGGTGCTCGGGACGCTTCAGAAAAACTGACCAAAGGCAACACTGCACAAGGCGGGTGCGCGCCCCTGCGAGGGCTGCTGCCCTCCCTTTGTGCGGGGTTGCCCTAATTCTCCAGCACTTCGCGCGGCGCGGCGGTGTTGAGCCACCAGGCGACTGCGCCAAGGCTCAGGCAGGCGGCCGAGAGCAGGCGGAAGTACGTCGCCTGTTCGACGAAGAACGAGAGGACCATCAGGCCGATGGATACGAACAGGTAACGCCGCATGCGCCAGCGCTCAAAGGGCGCGGAAACGCTCTGCTTGCGCCGCTCGCGCGACCGCTCCACCTCGGCGAGCACGGCGGCGTCGACCGCCTCGTCCGCGGGCAGCAGCTGTTTGCTCTTCCCGTGGGCGGTCAATTCGTCGCTGGTCACGAAGCTCACGCGCATCCCCTCGATGCGCTTGGCAAGTGCCGCCGCCTCCCTGGAGACCGACGAGGCCGTGAAGATTGAAACGATGTCCGTGCCGCAGCCCTTGGCGCTGCGGCAGGCGCGCAGCACATCGTCCTCCGAGACGGGCGCCGCGCTTTGCACGGTGCAAACGAGGCACTCGGGATCAAACGCATCCGCATGGGCGATCACATAGCCGCGCACAAGCTCAAAGAATTCTTCCCGCGTGAGCTGCACGAGCCGCTCGCGAAAGAGCTTTACGGCAAGCGCCTTGCGTTCCTTGACGATGAAGCGCTCCAGGCGGATGCTCTTGATGAGCTCCACCGCGACCGAGGCCGTAAGCGTCGCCGTAAGCGATAGGACGACGGCCATGAGCGCGCTCTCCACGCTCGTAGAAAACCAGAGGTATGCGGCGCAGAGCATAACCAGCCGGAGCGCGAAAAAATCCACTGCCCGTGCGAGCGCCGAGCGCCCGCGATAGAGCCTGCGCTTATAAAATGATACGATCAACCTTTTTTGCTTCATAAGCCACCTCCCATGTCATATCATTCCAAAAAAGAAAGGCTTCTATTCTCCCGTTTACCAAAGGAAAACTCCGGTGTATAATAAAACCGTGAAGTCGAATATGCCCTTTGAGAATATTGCCATGTTCGGCGGCAGCTTCAACCCGCCGCATCGCGCGCATGTGGAAATCGCCGCGCGCATGCGGGAGGAGTTTTCGCTTTCCCGCGTGCTCTTCATCGTTGCCGCCGATCCGCCGCACAAGGCGGTGGCGGATGGTGTGGGGGCGCAAACCCGCCTCGCGCTCACGCGTGCTGCGCTCGCAGGCCGGGAGGGACTTGAGGCGAGCGAGATCGAACTGCTCAGAGCCGGCAAAAGCTACACGGTGGATACGCTGCGCGCGCTTCGCGCACAGTATCCGGAGGCACGGCTTTGGCTGCTCGTGGGCGAGGACATGCTCGAGAACCAGCCGCAATGGCGGGAGCCGGAGGAGATTTTCAATCTTGCGACCATCGCGGCGGCATCGCGCCCCGGCACGCAGGCGGATATTCAAAAAACCGCGGCGGCGCTTGCGCAGCGCTATGGCGGGGAGATCCGCGTCGCGGGCATCGAGGGGCCGGACATTTCCTCAACCGATATACGCGCGCGCGTTTTTCATGCGAAACCGATTTCCGCGCTCGTTGCCCCGGCGGTGGAGGATATCATTTACGAGCGGGCGCTCTACCAGCCCGAGGGGATTCGCCTCGCCCAGGAGAAGCTTCGCGCCTCCCTCAAACCCGCGCGCTTTTTGCACAGCCTGGGCACGATGCGCTGCGCCATCGAGCTTGCGGCGCGCTTCGGGTTGGACGGCGAAAAGGCGCGTCTCGCGGGGCTGCTGCACGATTGCGCCAAGCTGCCCGGGGAGGAGCTTTTTGCCCTCGCCGCGCGCTATGGCGTGAGCGTGGATGAGGATGACCGCGCAAACCCCGGCCTCCTGCACGATCGGGTCGGCGCGCAGTACGCCCGCGAGGTTTATGGCGTGAGGGATGAGGAAGTGCTCTCTGCCATCTCCTGCCACACGCGCTGCGCACCGGGCATGGGCGCGTTCGCGCGCATGATCTACCTTGCCGACAAGATCGAACCCACGCGCGATTATCCGGGCGTACAGGAAATTCGCGCGCTTGCGCGAACGGATATGGACCGGGCAGCGCTTTTGAGCATGCAAAGCGTGCTCGCGCACCTCGAGCGGGGAAATCGGCGCGTGCAGCCGAACATCCGCCAAACGATCAACGAGTTGGAACAGAGCATACAAACCAAAACAACGAAGGAGGAAACGCATTGAATCAACTGCTTGAGGAGAGGATTCGGGAACAGGCGCTCGCGCTGTGCGAAGCGCTCTACAACAAGAAAGCCATGGACATCGTTGCCATCAACGTGGCGGATAAGACCGTCATCGCAGATTGGTTCGTCATCTGCAGCGGCCGCGTGAGCGCGCAGGTGAAGGCGCTGTGCGACGAGATCGAGAATAAAGCGCCCGAGTTCGGCCTCGCACCGATCCGCCGCGAAGGATACTCCGAAGGGCGCTGGATCGTCATCGACTTCGGCGCGATCCTCGTGCACATCTTTCATCCTGAGGAGAGAGCCTACTACAACATGGAGCGCCTCTGGGTGGACGACCCGCGCCATTATGTGGATTACAGCAAGAGCATGGGGGACGAGGCGTAAGGGCATAAGCCGCGGTTTTCTTTGGAAGCCGGCGAACACAAGGCCGTTCCCATCTGAAGCTTCGCCTTGCGTATAGGCAAACCGTATCAGCCACAGGTTGCATGCCGCCCGCTTTCCCATCATTGGGAAGGCGGGCTTTGCCATTTTGTTTTACTCGAAAAATTCACAATTTCATACTAACATACTGGTTGCCATTTAGAGGTTGTTAGAGTATAACTATAGAATCCAATTGTTTTCAACAAGGAGGATGATCGAATGGATGGGGCAACCCACCCGCAATACCTTCGCATCGCGCTGGATATCGCCTCTCAGATTGCAGACGGCGAGCTTGCCGAGGGACAGAGGATCTCAGGCCGCTCGCTGCTCGCTTCCGAGTACGGTGTTTCTCCCGAAACCATTCGCCGCGCGCTGCGGCTGCTTTCGGATATGAAGGCGGTGGAGGTTCGGGATAAACGGGGCGTGGTGATCCTCTCGGCGGATAGTGCCAAGCGGTATTTGCAAAACCATGAGAGCCGCAGTGAGCAGCAGGACCAGCACGCGCGCCTTCGGGCATTGTTTGAGAAAAGCCGCGCCGTGTCGCAGGAAATGCTCGATGTTTACGCCCAAATCCTCCAGGAGCGCGAGCACCCCACGGCCTCGGGCGAGGCGCTGCCCAACTATGAGGTGCGCGTAACGGAGCGTTCGCGCATCATCGGCAGGAGCATCGGCGCGCTGCATTTCTGGCAGCAGACAGGCGCGACGATCGTCGCCATCCGGCGCAAGCAGAGCATCATCCTCTCGCCGGGGCCGTATGCGGAGCTGTATTGCGGCGACACGATCCTCTTTGTGGGGACGCACGATGCGGCAGAGGCGGTTGAGGCTTTCGTCAATGCGCAGGCGCAAGAATAGACGAGGCGTTCTGGATAGCGCGCGCCGGCGCGCATAGACTACTATTTATTCAGAGAAAGGAGCGCATCATGTTGAAAAAAGGCTTGGTGATGGCCGGTTCCATCGGCAACTGCGTACATGTGGCGGGCGCGGTGCATTTTCTAAACCTCGCAGAGGACGCGGGGTTTGAGACCATGTTTCTCGGCCCCGCAAACAGCATCGACACAATCATCGAGAGGGTGCGCTCGCATAAACCTGCGATTGTCTCGCTGGGGTTCCGATTGACGCCGGCGAACGTCATCCCCCTCGTGCGCGAGCTTATGGACAAGAGCAAAACGCTAAGCGAGCAGCCTGCCTGGCTGTTCGCGGGCACGGCGCCTGTTGCGCGGGAGGTGGAAAAGCTGGGCTTTTTCGAGGTCATCTTCGACGGCACGGAGGACATCGACGATTGTCTTTCCTACCTTCGCACGGGGACGCGTTTGCAAAGCGGCGGCGCGGAGGTGTTCGCGCAGACCCTTACAGACCGCATTCGCCAGAAACGCCCCTATCCGCTGCTGCGGCATCATTTCGGTTTGCCGGACTACGAGCAAACCGTCGAGGGCGTCGCGGAAATCGCAAAAGCGCGTGTGCTCGATGTCATTTCGCTTGGTATAGACCAGAACACGCAGCAGTTCTTCTTTGCGCCGGAGCGCCGCAACCCTGCCATGGATGGCGCGGGCGGCGTGCCCGTTCACAGCGAGGCGGATTTCGTGCGCCTCAAGGAGGCATCCCGCTGCGGGAACTATCCGCTCATGCGCTGTTACAGCGGCACGGCGGACGTCGAGCGTTTGGCGGATGTTTTGCGCCGCACGATCGACAACGCGTGGTGCGCGGTGCCGCTTTGCTGGTATAACGAGCTGGATGGACGTGGGACACGCAAGCTGCTTGCTTCCATGCAGCAGAGTCAACAGCTCATGCAATGGCACGGGGAGCGCGGCATTCCCGTAGAGCTTAACGAGCCGCACCATTGGGGGCTCAGGGACGCGCACGATGTCATCTCCGTCGCGATGGCTTACATCAGCGCCTACAATGCAAAGAAGTACGGAGTTTCGGATTATATCGCGCAATATATGTTCAACATCCCAAACGCCATGAGCTTTTCGATGGACCTCGCCAAGGTGTTGGCGCAAATAGAGCTTGCCGAAACTCTCGCCGCACCCGGTTTTCGCGTCTACCGCGAGGTGCGTGCGGGCCTCCCCTTCCTCAGCGGGGACCCGGATGTCGCCAAGGGTCAGCTTGCGGCCTCCACGGCGCTTTCGATGAACGTCGCCCCCCATATCATCCATGTAGTGGGATACAGCGAGGCCATCGCGGCGGCGACGCCGGAGGTGGTGATCGAAAGCTGCAAGATCGTGCGCGGCGTCGTGCGCTCGACCCTTTACGGCAACGCAAACGCGGCCGCCGATCCCGCCGTGCAGGCGCGGCGCAGCACGCTTCTTGCAGAGGCGATGGCGCTCATCGACTTTATCTGCGTCCACTACCGCGATGCGAGCGACGATCCCCTCGGGGATGCGGCGGTGCTTGCGGATTGCATTCGGCGCGGCATCCTCGACGCGCCGCACATCATGAAAAACGCTGAGTTCACAGGCTGCCTGTCAACGCGCGTACACGAGGGCAAATGCCTCGCCTACGACTGCACCACCGGGCGTTATCCCACCGAGCACGAGCGCCTTGCGGGGCTGATGGAAAAGGAGAAAGCTTATGCGCAGCGCTAGAAAAATCGCGGTCATCAGCACGGGCAACGGCGGGCAGTCGCTGGCCGCCTATTTTGCGGACCGCGGCTATCCGGTCGCGCTCTACGCGCGTGAGCAGGAGCGCATCGATATGTTCCCGAGCAACCGCTTCACCTTGGGCGGCATCTTTGATAGCCAGCCTGTGATCGACTTGATCAGCTGCGATATGCAGGCGGTCGTGCGGGATGCCTATCTGATTATGGTGACGACCCCCGCGCAGTATCACACCATCGTCGCGCGCGCCATGGTGCCACATCTTTCGGACGGGCAGATGATCGTCCTCAACCCCGGCAGGACCTTTGGCACGCATGTGTTCGCGAAAACCCTGCGGGAAAACGGCTGCACCGCGAAGGTCGTGCTCGGTGAGACGGATACGTTCGTGTTCACCTGCCGCTGCAAAGAGCCGGGCAAGCCCGTTATCTTTGAAATCAAGCACGGGGTGAAGGTAGCCGGGCACTTGCGGGAGCATACGCCGCAGCTGGTGGAGGAGCTTTCGCTGCTGTTCCCGAGCGTGGAACCCGCCCGAAGCGTGCTCGAGACGGGGCTGACGAACATCGGCATGATCTTCCACCCGCTGCCCATTTTAATGAACATCACGCGCATCGAGGCAAAGGAGGAGTTCCGGTATTATATCGACGGCATATCGCCGCTGGTCGCCAGCGTGCTCGAGAGGCTGGACGCGGAGCGCGTCGCCGTTGCGCGGGGGCTTGGGGTAGAGGTACCCACCGCCTACGAATGGCTTGGGGAGCGCTACGGCTCCGCGGGGGGCGACCTGTATGCACGCATTCAGAATACGGCCGCCTACCGAAACGTCATGGCGCCCACCGAGATCGACACGCGCTATATTCACGAGGATATCCAAACCGGCTGCGTCCCTGTGAGCTGCCTGGGCCGCCGGCTCAACATCAAAACGGAGATCACCGATGCGTCGGTCAACTGGGCATCGGTCGTGTATCACTGCGACTTTTTTGCAACAGGAAGAAATGAGCGCTTCATCGATTTTGACGAGGTGCTCGCGGGCGGCTGATGCCCACAGAAAGGGTTTTCATGAACGAAGAATTCATTCGGGCAGAGCTTCTCTTGGGAACGGAGGCGATGGAGAGGCTCTTTCGTGCGCGCGTGCTCGTGTTCGGCGTGGGCGGCGTAGGTTCCTTCGCGGCGGAGGCGCTCGCGCGCGCGGGCATCGGCACCATCGGCCTCGTCGACGACGACGAGGTCAACATCACCAACATCAACCGCCAACTCCCCGCGCTGCACAGCACCTTGGGCATGAAGAAGGCCGAGGTCATGCGCGCACGCATTCTGGATATCAACCCGCGGTGCAGTTGTGAAGCGCATACGGTCTTTTACGGGACGGATACCGCAGACCTCTTTGATCTTTCGCAATACGATTACATCCTCGATGCGATCGATTCCGTGTTCGCGAAACTGCTTCTTATCGAGCGCGCGGCTTTGGCCGGGGTGCCCATCGTGAGCAGCATGGGGGCGGGCAACAAGCTGGACCCGGCGCGCCTCGAAGTGGCGGATATATATGAAACCTCCGTGTGCCCACTCGCACGCGTCATGCGGCGGGAATTAAAAAAGCGCGGCATTTGCGCGCTCAGGGTGGTCTATTCGAAGGAGGAGGCGCTCAAGCCCCGCAGCGGGGAGGGGGAAGGCTGCGCGCCAACAGAAAACGCACGGCGGCAAACACCGGGCAGCGTGTCCTTCGTGCCGCCGGTGGCAGGGTTTATGCTCGCCGGCGTGGTCGTTAAAGCGCTGGCCTTCGGGGAACCGCGCACGAGCTCATAACGCGCCGTTGCGTTATTTCTCTCTGCTTTTTTCGCGAATGTGCTCGAGGCCGGTTTCAAAAATCTGCTTAATGTGATCGTCCGATAGCGAATAATACACGACCTTCCCCGCACGTCGGTTTTTCACGAGGTTCGCGAGGCGCAGCGAGCGCAGCTGGTGCGATACGGCGGACTTTGACATGCCCAGGATCGCCCCGATGTCGCACACGCAAAGCTCGCCCTCGTCGAGCGCCCAGATGATCTTCGCCCGCGTGCTGTCCCCCAGAATCTTAAAGAAATCGGCCAGATCATAAAGCTCGTTTTCCTCGGGCATCTTCTCTCGCACCGCTGCAACGACTTCGGTGTGGATGACCTCGCACGTGCAAACCGCGACATCTGTTTTCATCTTAGCTCCCCCTTTGGCGGCTTCGTGCCCGCCCTGCTGCCTGCGCCCGCCCGGCCGGCGTTTGCGTTGACCCATGACATTCTCTTATTTTACCACACGGCGCGCGTTTATGACATGCTGCCGTGTTTTTTCCCGTACGCGATGGGGAGGGATTGACATCCCGACGGGAACGCTGTTATAATAAGTTGAACAGTTGAGCAATGGTTCAACTGTCGCGAGAGAACATCAATCAGCGGAGGCATAGAATATGAAACAGGCATTCATTCTTCAGGGCTTGGATTGCGCGGCCTGTGCGGCGAAACTCCAAAGGGCCGTTGAGAAAAGCGAAGGGGTGCACCATGCGACCATCAGCTTTTTGACGGGCAGGATGATCCTCGAGGGCGATGAGGCGCGCATGGACGAGATCATTAACACGGTGCAGGCCGTCATCCGACGCCTGGCGCCAGGCGCGCGAATGACCCGCATTTGAGAAAAAAGGGCGACAAAGCCGGAAAGGAGCGCCGAAGATGAAATTAAACCGCAACCAAAAAAGCTTAGCACGCATATTCGCCGGCGCGCTCGTCTACGCCGCCGCGATGTTCTATGGGGCATACGGGCAGCACAAGAGCGTCATTGCTCCCTTGCTTTTCCTCGCGGCGCTGTTGATTTTAGGCTTGGATGTTTTCATCAGCGCGGTGCGCAACATCGTGCGCGGGCAGGTGTTCGACGAGAACTTCCTCATGAGCCTAGCGACCATCGGCGCGTTTATCATCGGCGAGTATGCCGAGGGCGTCGCCGTGATGCTCTTCTACCAAGTCGGAGAATTTTTCCAAAGATATGCCGTGGAGCGCTCGCGAAAATCCATCGCGGGGCTGATGGATATTCGGCCGGATTATGCCAACGCGCTGCGCGGCGGCGAGCTCGTGCGGGTTGCTCCGCAAGAAGTGGCCGTCGGGGAGATGATCCTCGTCAAGGCGGGGGAGAAGATTCCGCTTGATGCCCAGGTCGTCCAAGGCACCTCCTCGTTGGATGTTTCCGCCCTCACGGGCGAGTCGCTGCCGCGCGAGGTGATGCCGGGGGACGCGCTGCTCAGCGGGAGCATCAACCTGGGTGGCCTCATACAGGCGCGCGTGACGAAGCCCTTTGGCGAATCCACCGTCAGTAAGATCCTCAATCTGGTCGAGAACGCGGGGGAGAAGAAATCCAACTCCGAGCAGTTTATCACGAAGTTTGCGCGCTATTATACACCGGCCGTCGTGGGCGCGGCGGTGTTGCTCGCGCTGCTTCCGCCACTTCTCTTGCCGGGCGAGGCGTTTAGCACCTGGATCTATCGTGCGCTTTCGTTCCTCGTGGTTTCCTGCCCGTGCGCGCTTGTGCTCTCGATTCCGCTGAGTTTCTTTGGCGGCATTGGCGGTGCGTCCCGCCAGGGCATTCTCGTCAAGGGCGGCAACTACCTCGAGGCGCTTGCACAGACACAAATCGTCGTATTCGATAAAACGGGCACATTGACCAAGGGCGTGTTTCGCGTGCAGGAGATCGTGCCCAATGGGATCGCCCGCGAGGAACTGCTCGAGGCGGCCGCCCACGCGCAGTATTATTCCAACCACCCGATTGCCCTCTCGCTGCGCGAGGCGTACGGGCAGGAGCTTGCGCGCGCAAGCGTTGGGGATGTGGAGGAACTTCCCGGTCGCGGCGTACGGGCAATCGTTTCGGGCAGGCAAGTCGCTGCAGGCAACGCGCGGCTTATGGAGGAGCTCGGCGTGGTATTCCCGCAAGAGCGGGATGCGGGCACGATCGTCTACGTCGCAATCGACGGCGTATACAGAGGGTATATCCTCATCGCGGATGAAGTAAAGGACGATGCGGCCGAGGCGCTCGACGCGCTCAAAGCATTGGGCGTCAGGCGAAGCGTCATGCTCACGGGCGACACGAAGGCGATCGGCGAGCGCGTGGGCGCGCAACTCGGTCTTGATGAGGTGTACGCACAGCTCCTCCCTGCGGACAAGGTGCAAAGGCTCGAGGAGCTGCTCCGGGAAAAAACCCCGCGCGGCAAGCTCGTGTTCGTGGGCGATGGCGTGAACGATGCGCCGGTACTCGCGCGCGCGGACATTGGCGTTGCGATGGGAGGTCTTGGTTCGGATGCCGCCATAGAGGCGGCGGATGTTGTCATCATGACCGATGAGCCTTCGAAGCTTGCCCTGGCGATGCGCATCTCAAAGAAAACCCTGCGCATCGTTCGCGCGAACATCGCGCTCGCGCTTTCGGTCAAAGCGGCCGTGCTCCTCTTAAGCGCTTTGGGTTATGCCTCCATGTGGGCGGCGGTGTTTGCGGATGTCGGCGTCGCGGTGCTCGCCATCCTCAACGCCATGCGCATGCTCGTGCCCGGCAGGGGCGCTGCGCGTTCATCAAAATAGGGATGCGCTGACACGCATCCCTCGGATTGACGAGAAAACCCCAGTATGAGGCCTTTTTGAGGGGGCGAAAGAGGGAGGGGCGCTTTTCCCTCTGCGCTATCCCTTCGGATTTCTCAATGACTATTGGCGTTCCCGCCCGGCAAACGCGGCTGAGGCACAACGCCCCCGTGCGGCGTAGCCGCGCGGAGGCGTTGCGCAAAGAGAACAATCAGCAGGAACATTCTTGATTCAGGCGCATTATGCGCGATAGACGACCTTGCCATCGATGATGCTCATGACGCAGCGCGCTGCGGTGTCGAGCGCGGGCGTGCCCTTGAACAGGACGATATCGGCGTCCTTGCCCGGCTCGAGTGAGCCAAGGCGCCCGTCTAGTCCCGCGATCCTGGCGGGGTTGATCGTGAGCATCCGCAAGGCGCGCGCGTGCGGCGTGCCGGTGCGCACAGCCTCGCCCGCTTGGCCGACGATCTGCTCGGGGTTCATGATGGGCCCATCCGTCATGATGGCGCAGGTCACGCCGCGCCGATCCAGTTCAGCGAGGCACTCGATATCGACTTTACCGCACTCACCCGGCAGAAGGGGCACGCCAATCGGGCCGTAAATCACGCCCACGAGGTTTTTCGCGGTGCAGATTTCCTCCATGAAGTCCGTGGAGCCCCATGCGTGGTCCAGCGTGAAAAGAATGTCGAACTCCTCCGCGATGCGAAGGGTCGTGAGCATATCGAACTGCTCGCAATGCACCTTGACGGGGATTTCCCGGCGCAGTACGCGGCAGATATTCTCAAGCGCCGCGTCGTATGGGGACATTTTGGACAGATCGCCTTCTGCGGCCTTTTGCTTTTCCATGTATGAGCGTCCCTTGGAAAGCTGGTCGCGGATCACCTGCGCTACGCCCATGCGCGTCATGGGAAGCTGCTGTTTGGAGCCGTATACGCCCTTGGGATTGCGTCCCAGCGCCATCTTTAGCGCAATGGGGTTTTTGATGCATATCTCGCGCATGCTTCCGCCTGCGTTTTTTACCGCGCATACGAGGCCGCCGATGACGTTGCCGCTGCCGGGAGCGATCACAGAGGTCGTAATGCCTGCGCGCAAAGCGCGCTCGAAGTCCTTCGAAGTGGGGTCGATCGCGTAATACGACTCGACGGCGGCTGTGGCGTTGGCTGTCATTTCGTTGAGGTCCTGATCCTCACCGTTCGCGCCGAACCCGCCGATATGGCTGTGTGCATCCACGATGCCGGGCATGGCGAAAAGGCCACTGGCATCGATCGTCTCAGCGCCTTCCGGCACGTTCAGATCGCTCCCGATCGCCGCGATTTTGCCGCCGTCAATGAGAATGCTGCCTTTTTCATAATCTTTGTCTGCGGCGGTGAAGATTCGCGCATTTTTGATTACCAGCATGAGGGATACGCCTCCTTTTTCAATACGTCCTCGCCTGAGATGAAGGCGTTTAGAATGCGCGCGCGGTAGGTTTCGATCGGATGCGCGCTCCAGATGGTCACATCCGCGTCCATACCCGGTGCGATGGCGCCGACCCTATCCGCAACCCCGAGGATTTCCGCGGGTACGGAGGTGATGGATTCTATCGCCTTTTCGGCGGACAGTCCGCGCCGATGAAACAGGATCGCGTTCCAAAGCAGCGATTCGCGTCCGGAAGTCATGCCGTCCCCGCAGCAGCCGATGGCGATTTTCGCGCCTGCTTCCATCAGCGGGATGATGCCTTCAAACTGCGTGAGGTTCGTGCTGGGGTTGATTGCCTCCGTATGGTCTCCCATGACAGCCATGACGCCGTCCCTGGCGCATCCCCATTTGGCTGGGTCTAGCCCGTAAGCGCCTGTGAGCACAAGCCGGACATCCGGATATGGTGCGAGCGCGGCAAAGACCGCGTCGATCTCAGCGCTCGTCGCACAGTTCACAAAAAGGGGCTGCCGTGCGCACAGGACCTCGCGCATGGCCTCGCATTTGGCGTCGTAGCCGTCCTTGTCCGGATCGTAGCGCTTCGCCTTTTCAAGCTGGCCGATCAGCAGCGAGAAGATCCCCATGCGCGTCATCGGCGCGACAAAGCGCTTTTCATAAGTCTTTTTTACTCCGCGCGTGACGGAGGCGATCATCGCCGCGCGTTCGCGCACAAGCATCGCGTACGGGGAGCGCCCGTAAGTCTTGAAAACGCCCGCCTGTCCCGAGAGGACGTTGCGCGGCGCGGGCGCAATGCCTGCGCACGTAACGCCGTAGGTGTAGACGCGCTGAAAATTCATCCCGTCTTGATCGAACGCGTACACGACGTTCATCTCTGGCGTGACAGGGTCGCTCTCCTCGCTCTTGTCATCCCCGCTCCAGCCTGGACCGAGCACGCCCCAGACGTTGAGCGCATCCACGAAGCCGGGGAACACCTCAAGGCCCGTCGCGTCTATCACCTGTGTGCCCGGAACGATTAAATCCTTGGCTACATTGGCAATTATGCCCCCGTCCAAAAGCACGTCGCAGACCGTAAGCCCGCCCCGGCCGTCGTGCACATTCCCGTTTTTAATCAGGATCACCGCTTACATCCCCCCATTCAGATCAATTGGATTTTATTGTAGTTATGACTTTGTTATTATCTTATCTCATCGGGCGCCCTGCGCCTACCCGCCGGACATATGCGGGCATTTGAGCAGAATAGAGGCGTTTTCAAGACAAAACAACGCACGGTTGAAAGGCGCGCGAGGAAAACGTCTTTATGCAATCCCAATCAGCGTCCATTCAGGCCCCGCATGGCGTTTGCGCCGCGTATGCGGAGCTAAAAATGAACGGCCTTGCACCGGGCAAGGCCGTTGGGTGTTCCAAAGAAAGGAGGTGACAGAGGCGCGTTAGGCGCATGAATCAGTCAATCCATCATCGGCTTGCTGCGCGGGTTGTTGCTCAGGTACCACAGGCGGATCTTGAGGCGGATCTCCGTAGCAAAATAGAGGAAAGCCAAAAGCGCCTCCGTCAGGACAGACCGGTACAGCGTTT
>CAYNDC010000013.1:0-14781 GCA_964396085.1 uncultured Clostridium sp.
CGTTGAACGGTCTTTACTAACTTACTGGTTGGTACAAAGACTGGGGGCAGAGCACGTTCAAGTTGCCGCAAATACTGAGTTTTCAAGCCTCTCGACCCTTTTTGCAACATCCATGCACAAGCTTGTAGCAACTGTAATATGATATAGCACATTAAACTCACGGGAGGGTTATGATACAGAATGGATATGGGAATGAATGACATGAATGGTTGCTTCGACTGCGGTCACAATGGTCCCCCCAGGAACTGCCTCGGGGAAATCGCCTGCAGCCAGAAGCGGGTTGCCGAGTGCGAGGCACGGCTGTTCTGCGAGGTTACAGGACGGCTTGGTTGCGAAATCCGCCACGCCCGCTGCCTACGCGATCTTGAGCGCCTGCTTGCGCTCACCAATAGTTTCCTTACCGCAAGCGCGGTGAAGGAAACTGCCATCGGCGGGGTAATCGCATCCCTCGACCGGGATGATTGCGATCACGTACCGCCCGCTTAACAATGCACTTATCGATTTCTCGCGCGCGATGCACAAAAGAAAATGCACCAAAGACGCCTCAGCTTGCGGCCTCCCTCCGTTTGGGGGGCCGCCTTTTTGAATCAATAGTCCTATCGTAATTTACCTCTTTTCAAAAAGCCGTTTGCCACGTATAATATTTTGTTGGGAAGGAGTGTGGTTATTGTGGACAGCGTTCCAGAACGATCAGGCAAAAACAAAACATAAAAGCACGTTCCGGAAAGCTGCGCTTTTCGCAATGTGCGCATTGCGAAAGGAGTCAGTACCATGATCCGAATCTTCAAAACCGAGAATGACGAGATGCGGGAGCTGAGCCTGCCCGAAAAGGACTGTTGGCTCGCCCTTATCAACCCCAGTGAAGAGGAATTATGCTACGTAGCCGAACGGTATGCCGTTGACACGGATGACCTTCGTGCCGCGCTTGACGAAGAGGAGCGCGCGCGCCTTGAGCTGGAGGAATCGTATTCCCTCATCGTTGTGGACATCCCCACCATCGAAACGGATGGGGACAAGGAAACCTACGTAACAGAGCCTTTGGGCATCGTGCTGGCAAAGGATGCCATCATCACCGTTTGTCTGCATGAAACGCCTATTTTGCACGGCATGAAACAGCGGCGCGCAAACGAGCTGCGCACGAACATGCGCACGCGCTTCATTTTACAAATCCTCTACCGCAACGCCTCGCTCTATTTGCAATACCTCAGGATCATTAACAGGAAGAGCGACAGCGTTGAACAGAA
Source organism: uncultured Clostridium sp. (assembly GCA_964396085.1). Classification (GTDB taxonomy): domain Bacteria; phylum Bacillota; class Clostridia; order Christensenellales; family CAG-138; genus Phil1. The sequence goes on from CAYNDC010000013.1 coordinate 1,245, forward strand.
ACTGCATGGCTCGACCCGCAACAGCGAGCTGATCGCGCTGCTCGAGCTGGAAAAAAGCCTCGTTTACTTCACCACCGCCCTGCGCTCGAACGAAACCGTACTCGAGAAGCTGCTGCGCTCCGATCGCATCAAGAAGTATCCCGAGGATACGGACCTGCTTGAGGATGTCATCGTCGAAAACCGGCAGGCGATCGAGATGGCGAATATCTACAGCGGCATCTTGAGCGGTATGATGGACGCGTTCGCCTCGGTCATCTCGAACAACCTGGGCATCGTGATGAAGTTCCTCGCTTTGGTGACGATCGTGCTCTCGATCCCTTCGATGATCTTCGCCGCATACGGCATGAACGTCGCAGCGGAGGGCATGCCCTTCGCCTCCAGTCCATTCGGTTTTGCGGTGATCATCGGCATTTCGATCGTCATCGCGGTGATCGTGGCCTTCTACTTCTCCAAGAAGAAGATGTTCTAAGCCCGTTGGCAAATAAACCATTCATTCTGAAATAAATAACGGCCTCCCTGTGAGTGGAGGCCGTGTTTATTTTATTGGAAGCCCGTTCTTTTTTACTCGAAACGGCCTTTCAAAACCGCCGCGCCATCCTGCACGGCAGTTCTACCGCGCACGAGAACGTGGCGCACGCTAAAGGCTTCATCGAGTGCGATCAAATCCGCGTCCGCGCCGGGGGCGACGATTCCCTTCACGCCCTCAAAGCCCATGACTCGCGCGGGGTTTTCTGTAAAAAAGAGCAGCGCGGTTTCGAGGGAGAGCCCCTCGCGCTCGACCATGCGGCGCAGTTCCTGCAAGAGCGTGCGCGGCGTCGAATACTCTAGCCGGATACAACGCCCCTGCGCATCAAACACGGGCTGGCTCCCGCCGCCGTCACTGCTCATGAGCACGCGCGTGGGGTCCGCACCCATTTCGAGGGCAGAGCAAAGCACCGCGGCTGTACCGGCCTCGCTCTCGGGCATGTCGGCCGTAAAATCGATGGCGCCGCCCATGAGGTTGAAGCGCACGGCCTGCTCCACCAGCTCGGGGCTTCGCTCGCAATGCGTGGGCAAAAAGCTCTGCGGCGGCACATCCGAACACGCAAGCGCCTCGAAGAGGGGGGAAAGCCTGCGCGGCGAACTGCCCACATGCAGCACGACCAGGCTGCGCTTGCCCGCGAGCATGCCGCCGATGCGCGCCTCCGTGGCGAGCCTTGCAAGCTCTACGCCGGAGATGTTGGAGCTCCTATGGTCGGAAATAGCGATTTTCACGCCCACGACCTCGCCTATGAGCGCAACGTCGCGCATCACCTCGCCCGTGAGGGTGGGCGAAGGATAGCGGTAACTGCCCGTCAGCATGCGGGCGGTGATGCCCGCCTCTGCCAGCGCGCGCGTTTTGTAAAGCAGGTTTTCAAGGCTTCGCGATATGCCATCCGTGCCCAATAGGCCGACCACGCTCGTAACGCCGCCCAGAATCAGGTCTGTAAGCTGCAGTTCCGGCACGCGGGACCCGGGTCCCGCTTCCCCGCCGCCACCCGTGACGTGGACATGTGTATCCATGAAGCCGGGGCACACGAGCGCGCCGGCGAGATCGAGCACCTCGACGCCGGGCACGCCCTCCCAGAGCGAAAGGTCGGGTTCGACCAGATGGATCTTTTCACCGAGCGTCAGGATATCCCGCCGCCCCAGATGAGCCGGCGCATACACATCGCAATTCTTCCAAAGCTTGATCATCGTTTTCTCCTTCATGGCGCGGCGGCCGCACATATAAAAAGGGCTGTGGATTATGAATGGTTCAATCGCGCGACTCCGGCGAGCTTATTGCCCGCTGAGCGCGGCCTGTTCTCCGCTCATAAAGTCGCTCACGACCTGCTCCTCCAAGAGGATTTCATCGAAGCGCCCCCCCATCTCCACGGCGATGCAGGAGGTGAGGATGTTGATGAACGAGGCGGTCGCCACCTGCGAATTATAGTAATACCGCGCAGCGGTCTTACACAGGAAAACGTCGATATCCTGCGCGGCGGCGGGCGAATCAAGGCTATCGGTGATCGTGAGGATGGGCGTGCCGCGCCGGCGGCAGAAGCTGGCTACGTTGAAAACCGGAAGGTGATACGGCGGAAAGGAGAGCAAAATGGCATAGTCCGTTTTGCTAAGCCGGGCGAGTACGCTTTGCATCGTGTCGCTATCGCCAAGCTTGATGCTGCTTGCCTTAATGCGCAAGAAGTTAAGCCTGTAGCATAGGTAATCGGCGAAGATCTTTGTGCCGTCATGCGCGAAAACCAGCACTTCGTTGGCTGCAAGCAGGCCTCGCGCGCAAGAAAAGAGCCGGTTTGAATCCAGCGCGGCTACCATGTCGTTCAGGTTGCGCTGGTCGTCCTCGCAGATGGCGCGCAGCTTGTCCGCATTGTCGCCCGGCGCACGCTCGCCGACCGCATCCAGAAACGGCGGGGGCGAAAAGGAATAATGCAGCGCCTCACGCATCTGCTCGCGCAGCGCCTCCTTGAGGGCGACGAAGCTCTCATAGCCCAGCACGCGGCACAGGCGCAGCACCGAAACCTCGGATGCGTCCGTACGGCGGCTGAGCTCCTTTAAGGATATATAGGAGACCTCTTCCGGCGCGGCGAGGATGTATTGGGCGATGGAGCGTTGCTTTTTTGTAAGCTCGCCAAGCCGGGCACGTATGTTCTGTAAACCGGACATAGATCCTCCAGCATTAAAGCGTTCGCTTTATATTCTAAAGCACAACCGCGCGAATTGCAAGGCGGATATCGCGAAATATTCATGCATTCTTTCGGTTTTTCCACCCCTTTTTATCCAAGCGCGCAATCGATGAAAAACGGAAGTTTTCACTTTACTTTCTGTGACGGGTGTAGTATCATTGATGCACGTTGGAGTATAAAATCGCTATCAAAAATCGATAAGAGGAGAGCAAACAATATGAAGAAAATCATTGCGCTGCTGTTGGTTGCCGCTATGGCGTTTGCCGTCATGGCCGGCTGCAACCCGACCAATGTCCCCAGCACTCCCGGCGGCAGTACCGATAACCCCGCCGCAACGCCGGGCAGTACGACCGATGTAACCTATCAGGACGTGTATAAGACGACGTTCTCCAGCAGCATCACCACGCTCAACCCCTACGCCACCGAGTACACCTCGGATTATTGGTTCACCGCCAACTTCCTTGACGCGCTGCTCGAAACCGACGCGACGGGAGTATTGGTCCCCGCGCTCGCGGAAAGCTGGGAACACAACGAGGATTATACCGTTTGGACCTTCCACCTCAGGCAGAACATCCCCTGGGTTGAGCACACGGGCGAGATCACCGAGTTCATCGTGGATGCGGATGACTTCGTTTCCGGGTTGCGCTATGTTGCGGATCCCATGAGCCCGGTTGAGAACCTCTCCACGATCCGCAATGTCATCGCCGGCCTTGCCGATTATTATTACCTCCTCTCCGACATCGACGACGGCACCGTCACCACGACAACCCGTGAGGATGCGGTCGCTTCCTTCGGCGAAACCGTCGGCATCAAGGCGCTCGACCAGTTCACGGTCGAATATACGCTCGCCAGCCCCTGCCCGTTCTTCGATTCCTTTGCCCAGCAGGACCTGCTGCTCCCCGTCGAGCAGAGCTTCCTCGATGTGGTCGGCGAGGAATACGGAACGGATAAAGATAAGCTGCTCTATAACGGCGGCTACTATATCTCCACTTGGGATCGCGACAAGCAGATCACCATGACGAAGAACCCCTACTACTGGGATGTGGAGAATCTCAACGTCACGACGCTGAGTTTCGAGTACGTTGCCGATAGCAGCACCGCCATCGAAATGTTCAAGCGCGGCGATCTTTCCACCGTCTCCCTGAGCTACGAAGAAGTCGCGAGCCTTTCGGGCACCGAGTGGGCCGATTACGTCTACCTCGCCGACAAGACGCCCGTCACCTTCTGGTACTCCTTCAACTTCGGCACCAAGAACACCGAGCTTGCGGCTGCCGTGCAGAACGAGAACTTCCGCAAGGCCATCTTCACCGCCATCGATGCCGTGACCATCTCGGCCCTCTATGAACCCAACGACCCCGCGTTCTTCACGCGCTACACGCTGCTGCCCGAGAACACCATGATCGATCCGGACGGCGTGGACTATACCGACTATGAGCCGCTCAAGGCCTTTAAGGACACCGATCCGTTCAGCGCCGAGCAGGCCAAAACCTATATGCAGGCCGCCATCGCCGAATTGTGCGAGGCGGACGGCGTCACGCTCAAGGGCGTCAGCGCCGGCTCCGTCGACATGCTGCCCATCGCGCAGTTCGATGTGGACGGCAAGCTGCCCATCGACATCGTCTACTCCTCCGGCGCGAGCGACAACGAGCGCAACAAGGCCGCCATCGTCGAGCAGATGCTGGAAACCTACCTTGGCAAGGAAAACGTCAACGTTATCCTCGCGTTCGCACAAAACAGCTTCAGCTCCGAGGTTTATGACCTGGGCAACTGGGATCTGGTGGACGACTCTTACAGCTTCCGCTATGCAGACCCCTCCGCGAACCTCGACCGTCTTGTGAGCGATTACGACCTCACCGACAGCGCTTACAGCATCCCCGAGTACGATGCCATGATCTTAGCTGCGGACACCACCTATGATATCAAGGCCCGCTATGCCGCCTTTGCCGCGGCCGAGGCCTGGTTGCTCGAGCACGCCTACGTCAAGCCCTACATGTCCGGCGGCGGCTCCTACTGGATGACCTATGTCGTGCCGTTCACGACGCCAGGCGGCGGATTTGGCCGCAGCCAGTACAAGTTAAAGGGCGCGCTCATCCAGACCACCCCGGTGACCAATGCGCAGTACGAGCAGCTCAAGGCGGAAACCGGCCTGAGCAACCAGCGTGACAACTGATTCATAAGCGATCCAACCATAAGGCGGGGGGACGGGACGACCGTCCCCCTGCGCAAATCCGTATCAGGAAGGTGCGCCATGACACGATATCTGCTCTCCAAGCTTGGCCAGGCGTTTGTTACCATCGTATTGGTGATGTTGGTTGTTTTTACGCTGCTGCGCTTTATGCCGACTTCCGGCTACTTCTCCAAGGAGCAGTGGAAGGAGATGACGGATCAAGAAAAAAACAACTACCTGCGCAATTTGGGCGTGCTCGATTCCATGCCCGTGCAGCTCAAGAACTTCGTCGTGGGCCTCGCGCACGGCGACTTAGGCACGAGCATCACGCTCTATCCCAAAACGCCGATCGCAACCGTTTTGAGCGATAAAATCGGCTATTCCATATTGCTTAACCTCATCAGTTGGTTCGTTTCGGCATTCATCGGCATGCCCCTAGGCATTGCCATGGCGCGCAGCAAGGGCGGCCTTGCCGATAAATTAGGCACGGTGTATGTCATCATCATCCGTGCGGTTCCCTCGATCATCATCCACTTTTTCATTCAGATTTATTTTTCACGGTGGCTGGGCTTGCCCCCGCTCTTCTATATCGAGCAGCCCATCTCGTGGCTGCTGCCCACGATCTCCATGTCCATCGGCAGCATCGCGGGTTACGGCGTGTGGCTCAGGCGCTATATCGTGGATGAGGAAAACCGGGATTATATCAAGTTCGCCCGCGTCAAGGGGCTGCCGCAAAAATATATCATGTGGCGCCACGTTTTCCGCAACGCCATCGTGCCCATCGCCATCAATATCCCCTCGGATTTTCTGCTGTTGCTCTCCGGCTCGCTGGTCATCGAGCGGCTGTATTCCATCCCCGGCACGGGCGGCTTGCTGATTAAATCAGTCGTCGGCATGGATAACCCGCTCGTGCAGGTGCTCGTGCTCCTCTACGGCACGCTCTCCGTGCTCGGCGTTTTTCTGGGAGACATCCTCGTCTCCTTCATCGATCCGCGCATAAAGCTCGTCGATAGCAACGATTAAGGGAGGAGAACGATATGGAAGCATTGAAACCACAAAACCTAAACGATCTCCCCAAGGAGCTGTTTACCCGCGCCCCCTTTCACGAGGAGAGGAGCGAAGATACCGGGTTCTCGAATTATTCGTACTGGCGAAGCACGCTGCGCACATTCTTTAAAAGCAACCTCGTGAAGGTGCTCGTGGCGCTGGTGATCGCCCTTATCGTTTATACGATCATCTACCCGATGATCACCCCTCTTGACCCGTACACGGTCTCCCTCTCCGCGCGCGAATGGAACCAAAAGCCCAGCGCCGAGCATCTCTTCGGCACGGACGGCGTCGGACGGGACATCTGGGTGCGCGTATGGGTAGGCACGCGTACCTCCCTTGTGCTCGCGCTGCTCGTGGCGGTGTTCGAGGTAGGCTTGGGCGTCATCCTCGGCGCGCTGTGGGGGTTCTACCGCAAGCTTGACACGCTCATGTTCGCCATCTACAACATGCTCACCAACGTGCCGAGCACCATCTACCTCATCATCATCGCCTACATCATGAAGCCTGGCTTTTTCACCATCGTCATCGCCTTGGTCGCCACAGGCTGGATTAGCGAGGCGCGCTGGTTCCGTAGCCGCATCCTCGCGCTGCGCGAGGCGGACTACAACATTGCCTCGATCTGCCTCAAGACGCCTACGCGCCGCATCATCAGCCGCAACATCGTGCCGCACCTGATGAGCCTCATCATCATGGACGCGGCGCTGACCATCCCCTATTCGATCGGCTCCGAGGTGTTTTTGAGCTTCGTTGGCGTTGGCCTGCCCGCCGAAATGTGCACGCTGGGCAACCTCGTCAACCAGGGCCGCGCCTCCTTCCTCGTTTACCCCTACCAGATGATTGCACCCACGCTGATCCTGTGCTTCATCACGGTTTCCTTCTACATCATCGGCAACAAGTTCGCCGATGCCTCCGACCCCAAGAACCACGTGTGAGGGAAGCGCCATGAAAGAAAAGATTTTTGAAGCAAAGGGCATCGTCATCAAATTCAACCTGCGGGGCAAGACGCTCACGGCCATCCGCGGCGCCTCCATCGACCTCTACCACGGCGAGACGCTCGCGATCGTGGGCGAATCCGGCTCGGGAAAGAGCGTTTTCACCAAATCCTTCATCGGCATGCTCGATAAAAACGGCTGGGTCGAAAGCGGCTCGATGCTCATGGACGGCGTGGACTTCTCCCAATATAAAACCGAGAAGGAATGGCTCCGCGTTCGCGGCAAGAAGATTGCCATGGTCTTTCAGGACCCCATGACCTCGCTCAACCCGGTTAAGACCATCGGCGAGCAGATCCGCGAGGTGATATCCTGGCATTTCGGCACGCCCAAAGAGGAAGCCAAAGCGCAGGCGATCGAGCTGTTGCGCCAGGTAGGCATCCCCGAACCCGAGGCGCGGTATAAGCAATATCCGCACGAATTCTCCGGCGGCATGCGCCAGCGCGTGGTCATCGCGACCGCCATCGCCTGCCGGCCGCAAATCCTCATCTGCGACGAGCCAACCACCGCGCTCGACGTCACCGTGCAGGCACAGATCCTCGCACTCATTAAAAAGCTGCAAAAGGATCTGGATATGTCGGTCATCTACATCACGCACGATTTGGGCGTGGTTGCCAACGTCGCGGATCGGGTCGCCGTCATGTACGCGGGGCAGATCGTCGAATACGGCCTGGCGGATGAGATTTTCAAGCACGCGCAGCACCCCTATACCAAGGCGCTGCTCCTTTCCTTGCCGCAGCTTGGCGTGCGCGGGCACGCGCTGCACTCGATCAAGGGCTCGCCTCCCAACCTCTATAAAGAAATCAAGGGCGATGCCTTCGCGCCGCGCAACCCGGACGCGATGAAGATCGATTACGAATACGAGCCTCCCTTCTTCCAGGTTTCCGATACGCACTGGGCAAAAACCTGGTTGCTCGCCGATCAAGCCAGCGAGTACGCGGCTGAACTTGCGCGCGCACACGAGGACAAGAGCATCCAGCAGCCGCTCCCGCCCAAGGATTTCGCAGGGATCAAACCGTTGGTTTCGGTTAAAAACCTAACGGTCAACTTCAAGCTTGGGCGCAAGCTTTTCAGTGCCGTGAAGGATGTGAGCTTCGACATCTACCCGGGCGAGACGTTCTCGATCGTGGGTGAATCCGGCTCCGGCAAGACCACCACGGGCAAGGCGATCATGAAGATTTGCCACACGAGCGGCGGGGAAATTTATTTTGACGGCGCTCAGGTCAACCGCAAAATGCATGGTGAGGAGCTTGCGCGTTTCCGTCAGAGCGTGCAGATGGTTTTTCAGGATCCCATGGCCTCACTCAACGAGCGCGCGAAGGTGGATTACATCATCTCCGAAGGACTTTATAATTTCCACCTTTATAAGGATGAAACGGAGCGCAAGCAAAAAGTCGCTGCCGCCATGCACAGCGTGGGCCTGATCGATGAGTATGTCACGCGCTTCCCGCACGAGTTCTCGGGCGGCCAGCGCCAGAGGATTGGCATTGCGCGCGCGCTCATCGTGGAGCCGCGTCTTGTCGTGGCGGATGAACCCATCTCCGCACTCGATGTTTCCATCCGCGCGCAGGTGATCAACCTGCTCAACCAGCTCAAGCGCGAAAAGGGGTTCACGTACCTGTTTATCGCCCACGACCTCTCGGTTGTCCGCTTTATTTCCGACCGCATCGCGGTCATGTATAAGGGGCGCATTGTGGAGCTTGCCCAGAGCGAGGAGCTTTTTGCCCACCCCTTCCACCCCTATACCAACGCGCTTTTGCAGGCCGCACCTGTACCCGACCCGGACATCGAACGCGACAAGCAGGTGGTCGTATACGATCCCGCAGCGCATGCGTATGAAACCGACAAGCCATATTGGGCTGAAGTTCGCCCCGGCCATTTCGTGTGGGCGAACGAACCGGAGGTCGCTGACTATAAGGGGCGATAACACCATGAAAGCTTGAAGAGCGCGGAGGATCCCCTCCGGCTCCCGCTCATGGCGCAAGGCCTGAGCTCCTGTTTGGAACGGGATGTATTGGGCGTTCATCCCCCTTATCCCCACATGCCTTTGCCCGATGACCCCCATCGCATGAGAATCGATGGATTCTTCGGACCACAGACCTTAAGCGGCGGTTTGGGCAGAGCCTCGACCGCCGCCTGTTATCACGAAGGCGGAGTTTCCGCCAATCACATCGAAACCGGAGGAATGAAACTATGGCAGGCACCCTCTTTATCGTCGGCGGCGGCATGATCATAAGCGCCGATGAGATTTTTTCCGCGTTTATCGCGCGTGCGGGTGGTCCCGCGAGCAAAATCGCGTTTGTGGTAACGGCCTCGGGCGACCAACCGGATGAGCTATTCCGCTCCTATGCGGCGGACCTTGCCCGCTTGGGTCTTAGCGAGAACAACTGCGTGCTTCTCCCCCTCTACCCGGAAAACGTGCGCGACGAGCGCGGCTATAATGCCCTCACGGGCGACGCAGAAGGGCTCGAAGCGCTTCTCGAGGGCGTGCGCGGCGTGTGGTTTACGGGGGGCGACCAATATTACACAGCAAAAGCCTTCCTGCGTGAGGATGGCTCCGACACGAAACTGCTCGCGGCCTTGCGCCGCCTTTACGAGGCCGGCGGCGTCCTGGGCGGCTCGAGTGCAGGCGCGGCGATCATGAGCCGCGTGATGATCGGCGAGGGCAGCAACCGCGGCGTGCTCGCGTGCGGCGTGCGTTACGGCTATGAAAACTACGAGGAGCGCACCGAGGAAAACAACCCCTGCGTGCCGCTCCTGCTCGCCAGGGGTCTAGGCTTTTTTACCGAGGGCATCGTGGACCAGCACTTCAACGCGCGCCCGCGTCTGCTGCGCTCCATCGAAGCCTGCCTGGCAAACGGCGAGGATGTACGCAAAGCCTTCGCCGTGAGCGAGGACACTGCCCTTGTATACCACGCGGGGCAGATCGAGGTTTTAGGCAGCGCCTGCGTGTATATCATCGATTGCACGAACGCGCAAAAAACGGGCAGCGGCGGCTACGAAAATGTCGTCCTGCACGCCATCCAGCACGGTGATCGCTACGATACGCTAAAGGATACCGTGAGCCTCGCTCACGATGTGCCCTTCGAAGCGGACGATTGCGCGCGGGATTACGTCAACAACGGCATTCCCGGAAACCCCGCCTTCGATGCCATGATGGAGAAATACATGTTCGGCAGCGCGCAGAGCAGCCTGTTTTACAACGAAGAAAAAAAGCTCCCCTATATTAAGGGAGCGGCCGTGTACGAGGCAAACGAAAAAACCTATCTCGTCCTGCCCGAATATTATAGAAGACCCGATACGCGCGGCTATATGGGCGCCGCCGGATGCGCGAGCTTCACCAATGTGGAGTTCGCATCGCGCGCACTCGTGCTCGATGTGTAGTTAAACGAACGAGAGCCCAAAGAGCGCAAGGCCCACTGCAAGCCACGCGAGGGCGTTGAGCTTTTGGCGCGTGTTCAGGGGGAGGGGTTCCTCCCCTTCTCCATTGCCGATCGCCCCTTCGCCGGCGGTTTCGGCCAGATCGTCGTCGAACGTGTGGCGGATGTTGTTGAGGGTCAGCGCGGGTTTAATCCGCTTGTCGGGTCCGCGCAGATAATACGGCGTGTCGGGCGGCCGCTTGCGGCGGATGAGCTTCATCACATCCGTGCCGCGGCTTTTAAGGTAGGAAAACCACGCGGCAAGCAAATACATGGCGGCCAGCACCCCGACTGCCCAGCCCGCATAGAGCCTCCCCTCGCGCGAAAAAAGGCCTACGAGAAACCACACGAGCACGCCTGCCACCATATGGTAAGCGAATTTCTTGAGCGTATAGACGAACATGCAACACCTCAAACCGGGCTAAGTCCTGAATGGAACCATTCGATTATAGCACGCGCCATAGCAGCGCACAACGGGAGGAACCTTTAGTGAGAACGGTAACGGTCGAAGAAAACGGCGTTTTGGGCGCCTTTGATGTTTATTCTTTTGGCAAGGAAACGGACGCGCCGCGCGTTGTGATCACCGCCGGCATTCATGGCAATGAAGTTACGGGCGTTTACACGGCCCATTTGCTCATTGACTACCTCAAAGAGCACACGCTCCTGAGGGGCGAGGTTTGCGTCATTCCCGCCATTAACCGGACGGCTATGCGTTGCATGCAGCGCCGCAGCCCTTTTGACGGGGTGGATTTGAATCGCATCTACCCGGGCGACGAGAACGGCAGCTTTTCCTACCGCCTCGCACATGCGGTTTGGGAGCAGACACAAGACGCTGACCTGCTCGTCGATTTGCATTGCTGCTCCCAACACGGCCTGCCCTACATCCTCGCGCTCTATGGTGAATCGGAGAGGACAAAAGCGCTATGCTCGCGCATCACGCTGCCCCGGTGCATCCAATCGCAAGGCTCAGCCGGTCAGCTTTTTGTGGAATCCACACGCCGACGCGAACAGGCGGCCTGCATCATTGAGCTGCCCTCCGGCGCGGGCGACGGCGCGCTCAACCTGCCTGTAGCCGAGGAATGCCTTGCTGCCCTCCTCTGGACCTGCTGCGCGCCTCAGAAATGCTCGCCAGCCCCGCTGAGGGGCCCACGCCCGCGTTCTATGGGCCGCTGCTCGATGTGGACTGCCCGTGCGCGGGATTGTGGCTGCCCCACGTCCAACGGGGCGGCGCGCTTGAGCAAGGGCAGATCATCGGCCACCTCGACGGTGCGCCGGTCCTCTCCCCCGCCGCCGGTATGGCGATGAGCGTACGCCCCGCCTCCTATGTGTTTGCGGAGGACCTGTGGGCTGTGACATATGTGAAACCCGACGGAATCGCGTAATCCCGTACGGTTGTCGGCTTAAAAGAGGTTGACGAGCTTGAACGTTTCGATTCCCGCAAGGTAGGTGACAATCCCCCGGATGTTCTCACACTCGATGATGGTATCCGTCGCATCCTTGTGCCGCGCCATGAGTAGGACGGAGTCGATTGCGTCGCACGCGTTATCCACATCCTCATGGTCGAAGATGAAGCGCATCAGCCGCTCCTCCTGCCCGAAGCGCTCCTTAACGTGCAGTGCCAAGGCGAAAGCCTCGTCAAAGCGCCCTTCATGCGCCGCCTCGATGATTTGATCGCATAGGGGGACGATCTCCTCCTGCATTGCCCGGAGCCGCGCGTGCGGGTAAATGAATAAAAAGAGCAGCAGCAGCAGCGCGGCAATGCTCGCGATGATATCGATCATGCTGAACGTCTTTGGCCTCACGATGGCTTCTCCTGCGCTTTTTCCTTTACGTCAAACACCTGTCCCCCACGCTTTAATGTGGTTTGCACGCGCAGGGTTCCATCGCTCTCGAGCATGGCAAAAAACGCATCCTGCGCCTGCCGACAGCCCGCTGCGGCAAGCTTCTTGTTCAGCCAGGCTTCATCCCGCCCGGCTTTTTTCAACTCCTGGGGATGCAGCTTGCCATCCTGCACGAGCATGTAGGGTGGCGTAGCCGGTGGTGGAGTCAGCGAAAAGGCCGTGTAATCCGGTTGCTGTTTCTCGCCTTTGACGAGCACCGTCACATCCCCGTTGGTTTCCAGTATGGCGAAGGCAACATCGGAAATGCTAAACACATCCCTCCCGCGCAGTTGTTCCATCAAGTCGTTGAGCGTATAACGCGAAGCGCGCAGCGCTTCCTCCTGCACGACGCCGCTCGAGATCAACAATACGCTTTGCCCGCACACGAGCTTGCGCACGCCTTCGCTTTTGAGCGAAAGGAAGCTCACGAGCTGTTGGAGCAAAAAGAGCGCCAATATCGGCACGATGCCGTAGATGAGCGGCACGCCTGTGTTGCTCGCAGGGACGGCTGCAAGGTCTGCGATGAGCAGCGTCATCACCAGATCAAACGGCTGCAACTCGCCAAGCTGGCGCTTGCCCGTGATGCGCAGCACGAAGAAAATCAGCAGATACAGGATCAGCACGCGTGTAAACAAAACAAGCATAGAGCGCCTCCCGGCGTTAGCTTGCGCCTGAAGCGGGCGATCTATTCTGTGCGGGGAGCCCCTGCCGGGGTGGCGCATAGGATATCCTTTTCCCCCGCCGGCTCGCCGGCCTTATGCGGAGAGGGCAGATGCCCTTTCGCTGATGTTCCTTTGCGGCACAGTCGCTTTCCCCGCTGGGGCGTATGCCAAACGCGTGATACGCTCTCTTGCCGCCCGTTGCTGTGTTCTTTCTCCTCCCCTGCTTGGTACCTTGGGAGCTGCGCGTGGGTTATTTCCGCTGCGCAAGCTCGTAAGCATTGCGCTACCCCCTTGCCGCGTACTATAATATTCCTGAGAAAATGACACGAAGGAACATCAACATGCGCGAAACGAAAGCGGAAAAAGCGCAAAGGCTTGCGCGGGCGCTCGAACTTCTAAAGGAAGCCTATCCGGACGCGAAGCCGGAGCTCGACTTTACCTCCCCCTTTGAGCTGCTCGTCGCCACGATGCTCAGTGCGCAAAGCACCGATAAGCAAGTGAACAAAGTCACGGCTACGCTCTTTCCCCTCTACAACACGCCGGAAGCTTTTGCATCGCTCACCCCCGAGGCGCTCGAGCCCCACATCAAAGGCTGCGGGCTGTATAAAACCAAGGGTAAAAACATCATCGCAGCGAGCAAACTAATCATGGAGCAACACGGCGGCGAG
>CAYNDC010000014.1:0-12185 GCA_964396085.1 uncultured Clostridium sp.
TAATCCGCGCTGCCGGCGCTTTGCTGCCTGCGGCTGATGCCAAAAAGCCGGTCGAGCACCTTGATTTGCGAGAGCTTCCTGCCGCATTTATACGCGTATGTCTTAATGTAATAGGAAAAACCGCGTTTGGGACGCACGCCTGCCGCATCCACCAGCACGAGGCGGTTGAAGAGCGAGGGATCCTCGCTCGCGAGCAGGATGGTCACCCGGCCGCCGAAGGAGTGGCAAACGACATCGCACCCCTCGAGTACCATCGTGCGGATGAACTCCCGCGTCAGCGCCGCAAACTCCGGCACGCCCCACGGCTCCCCGGGTTCGTCGCTGCCGCCAAAGCCCGGGAAGTCGAGCATAACCGCCTCGCGCCCGAGGGAAACCATGCAATCCGCGATAGGCTTCACGGCCGCCATGCTCGCGCCCCAGCCATGCAGGATCAACACGGGGGCTCCCTTGCCCACGCGCTCGTATTCGATGTTCAAACCGCCAATTTGCGTGCGCACGCGTTACTCCTTGCCCTTGAGAGCGCGAAAACGCGCAACGTATCCCGGCTTGTTCTCCTGGCGCGCGCGCGCAAAGGCCATCGCCCCCGCGGGCACGTCGCGCGTAATGGTGGAGCCTGCGGCGGTGTACGCATCATCTCCCACCTGCACGGGTGCGATGAGGTTCGTCTGGCAGCCGAGGAACACATCGTTCCCGACAACCGTGCGATGCTTTTCAAAGCCGTCGTAATTGACGAACACCGCGCCGCAGCCCACGTTGACGCGCTCGCCCACATCCGCATCGCCGATGTAGGAGAGGTGCGGCAGCTTGCTGCCCCGCCCGATGACCGAATTTTTGATTTCGACAAAATCGCCGATCTTCACGCCCTGCGCAATCCGCGTGCCGGGCCTGAGATTGACGAAAGGGCCGATCTTCACATCATCCCCGATCTGCGCGGTATGCGCGACGACATAGCTCAACTCGCAGCCGCAGCCAACGAGCGTATCCGTAAGGACGCAGCCGTTTTTGATGCGGCTGCCCGCACCGATTTTCGTTGTGCCCAAAAGCGACACGCAGGGGGAGATTTCCGCGTCTTGACCAATCTCCACCGCCGGTCCGATTTCGACCGAGGCGGGGTCGATAAAGGTGACACCGTTCGAAAAATGCTTTTGCAAAATGCGCCGCCGCATCGCGGCCTCGCATGCCGCAAGCGATTGCCCATCGAATGCCGCAGGGCACAGCGCAGGGTCGACGCAGACTTCCCGCACGTCCACGCCGCAAAGGGGCAGCGCATCGGCCAGTTCATTAAGCGATGCGCATTTTTCGCAATGCTCCCATGCCCGCTCGAGCGTTTTCCCCGTAAAGCACCACGCGCCGGCATAGGCTGCGCCACCCGCTTGCCCGCCGCGATACACCAAAGCGGCCGCGCCCGAGATGGAGGCGGCCTCGACGAGCGCCTGACAGGATTCGCCCGTGAGCAAAGGAAGGTTCGCGTGGAGCACGAGCACGAGGCCCGGCACGCTGCCAACACAATCCATCGCGCACCGCAGCGCGTGCGCCGTTCCCAGCGGCGTCTCCTGCACCGCATAGCGCGCGCTCGCGCCAAGCTGCGCCTCGATTTCGCCTCCCGGGCCTTGGACGATGAGTGGCAGGCCGGCGGAGCAAACCGCGGCGGTCTCAAGCGCCCAACGGGCAAGGCTTTGCCCACACACGCGCCGAAGCGCAGCAGGAGCGGCGGAGTTCATCCTTTCGCCCCGCCCCGCAGCGAGGATTACGGCAAGATCTGCTTTCATACATTCCTCCACACATGGAGTATTTTATGTTCGCTCACAAGGCGTGTCAAGCCGCGGGAGCGTTGCATACAAGTATATTTCGAATCCGGGCGATTTTTGACACGGAATCTTCATTTGCATAATACCTCGAATAAGGATATAATGTCATGAAAATAAACGATTAACACCCGCATCGGAGGTCGCGTTGTTCGATATCGTATCCCTGATCATCTTCCTGACGCTGTTGCTTGGCGGCGTATTTTTGTGCAGGCATGCCGCAAGAAGGGGCGAGGGCGCCTACGGCGTGCTGTACGTGGCGCTTTTTGTTTTTTCGCTGTATCTTGCGTATCTGTTCAAGCGCGGCAACACCGCGCAGGCAACCAACGCGTTCATCCCGTTCTATAAGCTTTTCGCGCTTCGCGAATACGGCTACGCCTCAATCCTGCGCGATTTGCTCGCCTTTGGCGCTCCTTTCTTGCTCGCGGGCTTTTTCATTATGCCCGCGTTCGTGCGCGCGGGGCTGACCGCAGCCTTCGCCACGGGCTTGCTCGCGGCGCTTGCCATGAACATCTTCCCTCTTTATAACGGGATGAGCTTCGTGAGCGACGAATACATCTACGCCGGCCTGGGCTGCGCAACGGGCGGCTCGATCTACGTGCTGCTCGCGCATTTTTTCAAAAAGCGCCCATTCTTTGAAAAGCTACGCCTCCCCATCCCGCGCCGCCGCAGGGTGCGCGCCGCAGGCGTCGTGTTCGCGGCCATGTATTTTCTCATCGCCCTCGTGATGGTGTTCGACTACGGTGAGCGCTACGCGCCCATCCAGTTCTTCGACAGCGACACCCCTTTGCCGGAAACCCTCACGCTCGATTGCGAGCTGAACGCCGACGCGGCGCGGGCGAATATCTATATCCCCGACACCTCCTCTTCCGCCGACAAGGCCGAGAAGATCGCACAGGAGCTTGGCATCGAGGGTGGCACCGTCTACCAGGACGGCATCTACCTCGCGCAGGATGAGGTTGCCAAGCTAACCTTCACCGACGGCGGCAGTTGGGTCTACGAACTTTTAGAAGAGCCTACGGGCGAGCCGCCCACGCAGGAGAGCGCACAGGAGAGCGTGAACGCGTTCTTCGCGCAGCGGGAGCTCATGAGCATCGGCCTTGGCGAGGTGGACGACGTCGTCGCCCACTCGGGGGCGGACGGCACTACGGACGGCTATGACCTCTATCTTTCAAGCGCCATCAGCGGCATGCCCATCATCGGCTCCTCGACGCTCGTGGTGAGCGTGCGCGCGCAAAACACCGTTACAAAAATCCGCCGCTACGATGGGGACGTGCTCGCCAGCACAATCGTCAACATCATCTCCCAGCAAAAGGCATATGATAAAATCCGTGCGGGCGATTGTGCATACACGCTTTTCGCGCCCGCCGTCAGCGCAAGCATCCAAAGCTGCCAAATCGTGTATATGGCCAACAGCTCGCAGGGCTACTACCTGCCCGTTTGGATGTTCACCTGCCTCGCGCAATACGAGGACGGCACGACAGGCACGTTTGAAATCTACGTGGAAGCGAAAAAGTAATTCCGCCCGCCACACTCAAGGCAAAGCCGGGATACGCAGTTGATTCGCAGAAGATCTGCGTGTTAAAAACGGCGCTTCCCCTTGAGTGAGCGTGCTGATCGGTTCGCTCCAATCGTTGCTCTATCAGGCGGCAAGCAACCTCAACCGGTAAGCGGTATGATATTCACAAGGCTTCGCGGGCGCACGCATAAGTGCGTCCTGTTTATTCTTGCTCCGCAATGCCTGCGGCCTCTCCCAGCGCCGCGCCGATGGACGCGTGGATGACCAGTGCCGCGCGGCCGTCATAGGGCGTTGCACTCTTGTTGATGAGCACGAGTCTGCTGCCCCCGTAATAGTCCAAAAAGCCCGCCGCCGGATACACCGCAAGCGATGTGCCGCCGACGATGAGAAGCTCCGCCCCCGCGATGCGCTTGACCGCCCCCTCTATGGTTTTCGCGTCGAGGCCCTCGCCGTAGAGCACAACATCCGGCTTGATTATGCCTCCGCAGGCGCAGCGCGGCACGCCCGCGCTCTCCTTCACATATTGCGCATCGTAAAATCCATTGCACACCGTGCAGTGGTTGCGATAGATGCTGCCATGCAGCTCATAAACCTCTTTGCTGCCCGCGGCCTGGTGCAGCCCGTCGATGTTCTGCGTGACGACCGCCCGCAAACGTCCTTGTTCCTCCAGCGTGGCCAGCGCCCTATGCGCCCGGTTGGGCTGCACATGCGTTAAGAGCAGCGCGGATTTATAATAGGCGAAAAACGCCTCCGGTTGCGCCATGAAAAATGTGTGGGAGAGCAGCACCTCGGGCGGCTGCCCAAAGCGGCGAATGGCCTCGAAATGCCCGCCTTCGCTGCGGAAATCCGGTATGCCGCTCTCGGTGGATACGCCCGCGCCGCCGAAGAACACGATGTTGTTCGACTCCTCAATCATGCCCTTGAGCATTTGTATGGCTTCCATTCCCTGCCCCTCCTGTCGCTATGCCGATTGTACCACCCAGCGCGGATGCCTGCAAAGGCGCCCTTCTAAAATGAAGGGAATCCTGCATTTCCGTTTACATTTGCAGCCTATGACGCTATAATGATGTGGGATAATGATTGGGAGGTTGATCATATGTTGCTTGCCGAACGCACGCACGAGGAACTCAGGGCTTTTCACCGGGAAGCCCTCGCGCAATATGAAATATGCAAGGCAAAGGGACTCAAGCTCGACATGTCGCGCGGAAAACCCGCCAGCGCGCAGCTCGACCTGTCCAACGCGCTGCTGACCCTTCCCGCGGATGCGGATTGCGCGGCGGACGGGATTGACGCACGCAACTACGGCGGTTTTGAGGGGCTGCCCTCCTGCCGCAAGCTGTTTGCCGAGCTTTTGGACGTGGACCCCGACGAGGTTTTTGCGGCCGGCAACGCCAGCCTGTCTTTGATGTATGACCTGATCGCCAAGGCCTACACGCACGGCCTTTTGCATTCCCCAAGCCCCTGGAGCAAGCTTGACAAGGTGAAGTTTCTCTGCCCCGTGCCGGGGTACGACCGGCATTTCACTATCTGCCAAAGCTTCAACATGGAGA
Organism: uncultured Clostridium sp.; assembly: GCA_964396085.1. Taxonomy (GTDB): domain Bacteria; phylum Bacillota; class Clostridia; order Christensenellales; family CAG-138; genus Phil1. The sequence goes on from CAYNDC010000014.1 coordinate 4,875, forward strand.
TGATCAACATCCCCATGAACGACGAGGGGCCGGATATGGACCTCGTTGAGGCGCTCATTGCAGACCCCGCAGTCAAAGGCATTTGGTGCGTGCCGAAGTATTCGAACCCCTCGGGCATCATCTATTCCCGCGCGGTGATCGAGCGCCTCGCCAACCTCAAACCCGCTGCGCCTGATTTCACCATTATGTGGGATAACGCCTATTGCATCCACGAGTTCGACGGCGAATACGTTCCTTTTCCCGATATCCTTGCGCTTTGCGCCGCCGCCGGCAATCCGGACATGGTCTACGAATTCGCCTCCACCTCGAAGGTCACCTTCCCCGGCGCGGGCGTCGCATGCTTTGCTTGCAGCAAGGCGAACCTCGCCTACATGAAAAAGCTCATAAGCGCGCAGAGCATCAGCTACGATAAGCTCAACCAGCTGCGCCACGTGCTCTTTCTCAAAGATAAAGCTTCAGCGCTCGCGCATATGAAAAAGCACGCCGCCATCATGAAACCGAAGTTCGACATGGTGCTCGACACGCTCGCACGCGAGATCGCGCCGCTTGGCATCGCCTCCTTCCACCGGCCCAAGGGCGGCTATTTTGTGAGCCTCGATGTCATGGACGGCTGCGCGATGCGCGTGCACGCGCTCATGAAGCAGGCCGGTGTCGTGATGACCGGCGCGGGCGCGACCTTCCCGTACGGCGTCGACCCGGACGACCGCAACCTGCGCATTGCGCCGAGCTTTCCCCCGCTTGCGGAGCTTAGCGAGGCGCTCGAGGTGCTTTGCGTTTGCATCAAGCTCGCCGCAGTGGAAAAGCTGCTGGCGTAAGTCCGCTCTGGCCAAAGGCCCATACAACTGCTGAAACCAATGCCAAAGAAGGGACGGCTCGCGCCGTCCCTTTTCGCGCTTGAAAACTCCGCGCTACTCCCCACGCGCACCGAGGGTGACGATAAGTTCCATCTGCTGCCTATCACGCAAAACGGTGATGCGCACGGTGTCGCCGATGGCGTACTCATACAGGATGCCGGCGAGCGCAGAGGAGCCGTTGACTTCCTGATCATCGATGGTAAGGATGATATCCCCCGCTTTCATGCCACCTTGGGCGGCCGGGGAACCTTCCTCCACCGCATAGGCCTGTATGCGGGTCACATAGCTGGACATGCCAAACGCGCCGGAGGAGCCGGTCATATACACATCCGTGGGGGTGATGCCAAGGTACGGCCTGCCGCTGACGTAGCCTAAATCCATCAAATCCCGGATGATGGGGAGCGCGGTGTCGATGGGGATCGCAAAGCCGATGCCCTCGACGTTCGCGCCCGTCGCCTTGGCGTTGACGATGCCGATGAGCTCGCCCTTCGAGTTGAACAGCCCGCCGCCGGAGTTGCCGGGATTGACGGCCGCATTGGTTTGCATGAGGGTCATTTCGCCGTTTTCCATCGTGACAAGCCTGTCAAGACCGCTGATGATGCCATCCGTCACGCTTGAGGCGAGCACGCCCAGCGGATTGCCGATGGCGTAGACCGTATCGCCCACGACGGCCTCCGAAGATATGCCAACGTTTGCCGCCGGCAGGTTTTGCGCCTCGATTTTGATGACGGCAAGGTCGGTCAATTCGTCCGTACCCACCAGCGTTGCATCATAGGCTGTGCCGTCCTGAAGATAGACTTTGACCGCTCCGTTCGCGCTCAGGCTGGAAACGACGTGTGCGTTCGTGGCGATGTAGCCGTCCGCCGTGAGGATGACGCCGCTGCCGCTGCCGATGGTTTCCTTCGAGCTGCCGGAGCTGCCATACCAATAGGAGCCGCTTGCAACCTCGCCGATGATGTCGATGCCCACGACGCTGCTCATGCTACGTTGCAGCATTTCAACGACGGTGTCCTCGCTGCTCCAGGCGCTGCCCAGCGTAATCCCTTGGGATGCCTGTACGCCGTTCGTGTTGCTGATGGTCTCCTCGTCGATGACCACGCCGCCCCCGGCCGATTGATCGCCCCCTGCCGCGTTTGCCTCCTCTAGGCTTTGCCGGTCCTGCATCCCCGTCACGAGCGTCATCACCCCGGCGCCGGCTGCGCCCGCGAGGAGCGCTGCGATGAGCACCGCCGCGATCAGCTGCGCCCAGCCAAAGCGCTTAGGGTGTTCCCGGCGCGCGGACTCTCCCGAGGCGCCCGGCTCTATGGTCGCTGCGCCCGCCTCATATGCTTGCTGCTGCGCGTGCGCGTCGGTTTGGTTATCTTCATACCATTTCCAGTTTCCGTTTTCCATGGTTGTTCTCCTTTCCCTGTCCCGCGGGATATCTCCCTTCGACGATCCCATTATACAAAGCGATTTTGGAGTTGATATTTCCGTACTTCGCCAAGAATGTGTAAAAATGCGTATCAAATATGGCGTGCGGCAAAAATAAAAACGCGGCTATGCCCGTTTGGCAAAGCCGCGTCCTGATTGCATGGCGAAAAGGATCCGTTACGCAAACCAGCTACGGATCGCATCGAACACGCCGGTGAACCACTCCCCTACGCGGGCAAAAAAGCCCTCCTCTGTCCCCGTCGATGTTTCGGGCGCGGGCGTTGTCTCCGGATCGGTGACAATGGGAAGCTCGGGCTCGATCTCGTCGGTGGTGAGCATGAACTGCACCGTATCCCCCGCCCTCGGCTCTGTGCCGGTGAAGGAGGTGTATCCTTCGGCAAGCGCGAGCAACGCGTCCTTGCGGGAGAGGGAGACACCGATTTCGTCCGTCTCATCGACGATCGCCTGCAACCCCTCCTCGCTGAGCTTCTTGAGACCCGTGGTCAGCGAGCGGCTGCCGCGCGTGAGGCTCACCAGAGCGCTGTGCATGGTTTCCCCGTTCGCGTCGAGTTCATCAAGCCCGCTGGCGAGCGTTTGGAGTCCGCCCGCCAGTTCCCCCATGGCGGAAGTGAGGGTTTTTGCCCCGCCCGCCAGCTCTGCCGCGCCGGAGGCTAAAGCGTCCACAACATCGGCAAGCTCGTTTGCCAACGTGATCAGCTCGCGCGCGGCATCGGTTGCAAACACCGCGTTGCAGATGGCGCGAATCGTTTCGTCGCTCACATCCACCGTGATGCCGCTCAAATTCAACCCAGCGATGATGGAGTCGATGGCGGCAGCGCGCGCGCCCGCATCCGGTATAAAGGGCGCAAGCTGCGCGTCGAGTTGGGTGCGCAAGTTGGCCTCGATTGACGCGGCGTTTTCGCGCAGCGCCGTGTTTACGGCATCGAGCACGAGTTGCTTGATCGCCTGGTCGATGGGCGCATTGGGATCGGCCGCCGCATTGAGCGCGTTGCGCGCATCCCGCACGACATCGGCAATGTCGTCTATCGAGGCGGCATATGTTTGCAATCCGCCGGAGAGCGTCGCCATGCCTCCCTCGAGCTGGCCCGCACCATCTGCAGCCTGGTCCGCGCCATCCGCCGCGGTCCCAATCCCTTCGGCGTAGAGCGCAAAGCCATCGGTAACGCTCGAAAGGCCATCCCGGAGGCCCTTGGCACCGCGGTAGAGCGCGGTTGAGGCCTCGCTGATATCCGAGAGCGCTTCGACGAGGCCCTCAATATCCTCGATGCCGGAAAGATCGTTTTCATCGATGATGCCCGTCATGCCGATAAACATCATGGAACCCAAGCCGAAGTTCTCCACCTGCGCCTCGATGGTGAAACTATCCTTGATTTGGTCGTTATCCTGGGCGCCGAGGCTCTCTGCAAGGCCGGGCAGCAGCACGGACATGATGGTCACCTGGCCTGCCTGCGCGGAAATTTTCGCGCCGCTGGCTTCAATGGAGGTAAAGGATTCATCCAGCGAAAGCATGCAGATAATCGAGAAGGGCACATAGAGCGTCATCTCCCTGCCGTCGACCAGCGTCTTACGGGGGAGCTTGTTCTCAGTTTTCACCTCAATGCGGATTTTGCCGCTTTTGCCCGCAATCTCCTCGGGGGTGATGAGCGAGCCGTTGAGATAATACGAAACATTCACCGAAAAAGGCAGCTCGCCCGTTGCCGTGCCCTGGTAGCATACGTCCTCGCCGTTTGCGGCAAAGGTGAGTGCCGTGCCCTCGATGACCGGCGGCTCGCTGCCGGTGATGTTTTTCACTTGCGTAAGCGTCGTGTGGTCGGTCACGCTTTCGGCCTGATCGGGATTGCTGATGTAAACGCTCGATACCATCGAGCGCGGGTTTCCGTTAGCGTCCGCCTCGATGTACACGGTTTCCCCACGCGCGCCCGCCTCCCCAAGGCCCTCAGCCCCGGCGAGGCTCACGGCGATGGAAAACACAAACACCGCGACGAAGGCGATTGCGATGATGAGGCAGATGAGCCTGATTTTCCTTTGCATACGATCATCCTTTCCTATTCTGCGCTCTTGAGCGATTGGACCATGTCGATGGCGCGCACCTTGCGCCGCATCATCAGGTTCACCATAAGAGAAAACACGAACGTCATCACGAAGGCGTAGATGTAGCTTGTTACGCCCGCTTCGCGCACGAACATGACATAATCCACCTCGCAGGTTAAAATAACGAACGCGTGCATCGTTGTTCCAAAGAGCAAGCCCACTGCGGCCCCGATGGCCGCAAGGACATTGTTCTCTCGGAAAATGTAATCATACATCTCCTTATCGTAGAAGCCCAGCACGCGCAGCGTGGCAAGCTCGCGCATGCGCTCCCCGATGTTGATGTTGGTGAGGTTGAGCATCACGACGAACGTGAGCAGCGCCGAGCCGGCGATGAGCACGATGACGATGTAATCCAGAATCCCCAGCGAATCAGCGACCATGCCGGAAATGCTCTCCATGGAGGTCACCGCATACATGCGTTGGTCCGCAAGGAGCATGGTCGTGATTTCATCGATTTTAGCCTCGTCCACGCCCTCGATGCAGTTGGCGAGGAACTCGTTGTACTGCATCGGTTTTTCATAGAGCGTTTCGTAATAGGCGGCCGTCATATAAACGTAGTGGTAAACGTAGTTGTCCGTGATGCCCGTCACGGTAGCCTCATAGACCTTGGAGCCGTTGTAGATTTCAATCGTGTCGCCCGCCTCGAGCGATAAGCGGTTCGCGAGCTTTTGCGTGACCAACACCCCCTCGTCCGTGAGGGGTACTTCCTGGCCGTTGTTGGTGAGCGAGATCATGCCGGATAGAGCCTGCGCGCTCTCCACGCCCAAAACGTGGATGGAGCTCTCCTTGTTTCCGTCCGCACCGACCTCGCTGCTGCTATCCAGGCAAAAGGCCGCATTCTCGATATATTCCGTGGCCCCATTGTCCGCGAGCAGCGTGTGGAAATCCTCAAGCGGCATGGAATCGTAAGCATAGGCCTGCAAGTCCATGTGCCAGAGCTGTTCGAACTGCACTTCAAGGATGCTGAAAATCGAATAGCGAATACCAAAGCCCGTAACCAATAGCGCACAGCTTCCGGCAATTCCGATGACGCTCATCAAAAAGCGCTTCTTATAGCGAAAGAGGTTGCGAATGGTGACCTTGGTCGTGAAGCCAAAGCGTTTCCACAAAAAGGTGATGCGCTCGAGAAGCACGCGCTTGCCGGCCTTGGGCGCCTTGGGACGCATGAGGGTGGCGGGCGTTTCGGAGAGCGCCGCCCATGAGGCGGATAGCGTGGCAACGCCTGTGCATGCGAGCATCGCAAAGATCGCGGTGGAAGCAATATCCATCCGGAACGGGGTTAAGAGGAACGGCAGACTGTACATGATTGAGTAGGCCGAGAGGATAACCTCGGGGAAGAGCTGGAAGCCTACGAGCGACCCAAACAGGCCGCCCAATACGCACGCGCTCATGGCGTAAAGCATGTACTTCGCGATGATCGTGCCGCTGCCGTACCCCAGCGCTTTGAGCGTGCCCATCTCAATGCGCTGCTCCTCAACCATGCGTGTCATGCTCGTGAGGCACACGAGCGCCGCAACCACGAAGAAGATGATTGGGAACACGTCTCCCACAGCGCCAATGCGCTCCGTGTTGGAGGAATAGTCTGCGTAGCCCGGGTTGGAAGAGCGCGTTTGCACATACCAGGTGCCGGAGCCGGAGTCCGCATAATCCTTGATGCGGGCGCAAACCGTGTCCACAAGCTCGTCGTAGCGGGCGGAAAACGAACTCACGCCCTCCTTGGCCGAGATGACGATGTCCGCGCGCGTGTAAACGGTCGAGAGCAGGCCCATAATCGGCAGCTTCGTGCCCAGCTTGCCCACGGCGTTTCCGGACGCGTAGGCAAAGCCTTCGCTGCTGCCGTTGCCGATGGTGCTCATGCCGCGGTCCATGACGCTGATGTACAGGGGCGAGTTCACGAGGCCCACCACGCGCAGCGAAGCGCTGCCGCTGGCCGTTTCCAGAACGACGCGATCCCCTACGGCGACACCGATCTTCCGGGCGAGGTTCGCATCGAGGGCAAGCTCCGTGTCGTTGAACGGCAAGCGGCCATCGTCGACATCGAGAATGTTCATCTCATACGCAGGAGACTCATCGATGTCGTAACTGGGGAACATATCCAGCAGCGTGCCGTATTTCGGCTTTTCTTTGATGGGCATGGAGTACACACGAATGTTGGCCTCCGCACCCGAGGTGGTATCCATCATAGCGTCCACAAACAGCGACGGACGCACCGCCTCGACGCCCTCTATATCGCGCAACGCCTCGATATCCGCGCTCGTGAGTCCCGAGGTGGACATGACCGTGATATCCGAGAGGTTGCCCGCCTGAAAGAGCGCGTCCCCCGTATCTTTCATATCCGGGCTGGTGGCGCGGATGCCGACAAAAAAGGCGACGCCCAAGGCACAGATGGAGAAGATTGAGAGATATCTCCCGCGCGTCTTTTTGATCTCGCGCATTAAGTTTTTCAATAATGACGCGTTCATCTTACCATTCGATTTCGGTCACGGGCAAGGGATGCGCATTGCGCTCAACCGAAGCCGCCGTGCCGTTCTTGATGTGCACGACCCGATCCGCCATGGGAGCAAGCGCGGAGTTATGCGTGATGATGATGACGCTCATCCCCTGTTCACGGCAGGTATCCTGCAAGAGCTTGAGGACTTGCTTGCCCGTCTGATAGTCCAGCGCACCCGTAGGCTCGTCGCAAAGCATCAGCTTGGGGTTCTTGGCGAGCGCGCGGGCGATGGCCACGCGCTGTTGCTCCCCGCCGGAAAGCTGCGCGGGAAAGTTTGCGAGCCTGTCTCCCAAGCCCACCTGTGTGAGCACCTGGGCAGCATCGAGCGGCTTTTTGCAGATCTGCGCGGCCAGCTCTACGTTCTCGAGCGCCGTCAGGTTCTGTACGAGGTTATAAAACTGAAAAACAAATCCAACCGTATCGCGCCGATAGGCGGTGAGC
>CAYNDC010000014.1:12195-14567 GCA_964396085.1 uncultured Clostridium sp.
GCTCGATGTGTTCGCCATCGAGTACGATCTCCCCCGCTGTGCAGCTATCCATGCCGCCTAAAATGTTCAGCAGCGTCGTTTTGCCGGCGCCGGATGGCCCCACTACGATGCAAAGCTCTCCCTGCTCAACCTCCAGATCCACGCCGGAGAGCGCTTTGATCGTTATTTCGCCCATGCGATATTCCTTGGTGATTCCCTTTAAGGATAAGTAGGCCACAAATACCTCCGCAACGCCGTATTGTAATATCATAGCCTATGTTGGGTACGATTGCCATGTGGTTTTGTCGATTTCAAAGTCTTTTCACAAGTTCTGTGATATAATGACACAACATCACTCCAAAAGGCAGAACGGAGGCCGACTTTTCATGCACGCTGCCCGACCCAGGCTCGCAGCTTATGCGTTTTCGCACTTCGCGCTCGATTTCGTTTGCTTTTTCACGCTCTTCTCAGGGGCGGCAAAAGGCGAGCACGCAGCGCTGGCCATTCTTATCTATAACGCCCTGGCGTTTGGCCTGCAGGCGCCTTTTGGTGCGCTGGCGGATCGGGTTGACGATGCGCGGCCGATGGCGGTACTGGGGCTTGGCCTCGTTGCCGTGGGCGCAATGGCCTTTTCGCGCTTGTTGCTCTCAACCGCGCTCTTAGGCCTTGGCAACGCGCTCTTCCACGTGGGTGGGGCGGTAGCCGTTTTGCGCCACTGCCCGGGGGATGCGCGCAGCGCGGGCATTTACGTTGCGCCCGGCGCGCTTGGCGTAGCCTTGGGCACGCTGCTGGCGGCCACCGGCGTTTTTTCACCGATATCGTGCATTCTGCTCGTGCTCGTGTGCGTGCTTGTTATCCTGGCCTTAGGCCCCGGCGCCGCCGTGGGCACTGTGCCCAAGCAAACGCCGCTCGAACCCGCCCCCCTTGGCGCGGGCGCGGTGATGCTCTGCCTGGCAACCATAGGCATACGCTCGTTTGCAGGCTTTGCGGCAAACCTTCCGGGCTTGCTGCTCCTTGGCGGTTTCGCGGCGTTCCTCGGCAAATTTCTCGGCGGCATGTTCGCCAGGAAGATCCCCTGGAACGTCCTCGCGCTCCTTGGCGCGGGCATAGGCGGCCTCGCGTTGGCGTTTTTTGGGGGATCGGCTTTCATCTACGTTGGCGTATTTTTCTTCAACCTCGCCATGCCCCTGACGCTCGCCGCGCTCATGCGCTCCCTGCCCGGCCGCGTGGGGCTGGGCTTTGGGCTTACTACCCTTGCGCTGTTCGTGGGTTGGCTGCCGCTCGTCTGCCTCCCTGCGGGCTACGATGCGCCGGCGCTGCTCGTCGCGGGCTTGGCGCTCGCCGCCGCGCTCATTCTGTTCGTGATTCTGCGATACAAGAAAACCGAACCCACCAATCGGATTGAGGAGGAAACCCACCATGTTGCTGCTTGATGTTGCCCCCATCCCCGCCATATCCTTTTTCATCCCGCCTGCCATCATCGCGCTTGTGATTGCCGCTATCGGCGCGGCGGTCTTTTTCCTGGTGCGCGCGCTTCTCAAGAAGAAGCGTGAGAAGGGCCCTGAGGATCAATGAGCGGCGGTCTTGCCGCGGCGCTTTACTTTCTTGTTCCCCTCGGGCTAACGATTATTATCGAGGCGCTCGTCGCCGCGGCCTTTCACGCGACAAATGAGGAGCAGCGCGCGCTGCTCCTCGTTAATTGTGTCACGAATCTCTGTTTAAGCCTGTTGCTCTATTGTTATCGGACGCTGAGCATTCCGGGTGAAGGCCTCGTCCTTGCGGCGTTGGAGATTCTGGTTGTGTTCGCCGAATGGCGCCTCATGCGCGCGCTGTGCGGCAAGGCGCGCCGTTGGTTGTTCTTTGCCCTCGCGTGCAACGCGGCTTCGTTCACGGTGGGGGTTTTGCTTACTTTGTTTATCCGATTTTAACGCAGAAAATCTTCTGGCTCTCGCCGCTGCCGCCCTGTCCACGCGTACCCACGACGAGGTAGTTGCCGAAAACCGCCGGCGTGGATTCGATGCGCGAGCCAAGATCCAGCGAGGCGACGAGCTTGCCTGTGCGCGCCTCGTGCATGCGCAGCATACCGTCCCGGTCGCACTGGAGGACATAGGCATCCCCCTCTTGGTTGTAGATGACGACGGGCGAGCTCCAATAGCCCGCGCCCTGTTCATATCGCCAGGCCTCCGTGCCTGTCGCCTTGTAATAGGCGACGATGCGGCCGCCGTTGCGAACAGCTCCGTTGACCTCCACCGGCACGAGGGTCATGCTGAAAATCACAAGGTCGCTGATGTTCCCTCGTCCGGCATGCGCCGTGGCAAGCGTTCCGCCGCTGGACGTTGCGCCGCCCGCGCTCGCCTCCCAGGCGTTTTCCCACAGAATCTTGCCCGTGAGGC
>CAYNDC010000015.1:0-13953 GCA_964396085.1 uncultured Clostridium sp.
AGGAGGCCGCGCGCTACATCGAGCTGTATTTTGCGCGCTATCCCGGCGTGCAGGCTTTTTTGAAGCAATGTGTGGAGATCGGTCGGCGTGAGGGCTGCGCAAAAACCCTCATGGGAAGGCGGCGGGACTTGCCGGAGCTTGCCTCCTCCAACTTCAATACGCGCGCCTTCGGGGAACGCGTGGCAATGAACATGCCCATTCAGGGCACCGCGGCGGATATCATCAAGCTCGCGATGGTGCGTGTGCACCGTGCGCTTCGCGCGGGCGGCTTCCGGGCGAAGCTCATATTGCAGATTCACGACGAGCTAATCATCGACTGCCCCGTTGACGAGGCAACGCGCGTGGAGAAGCTGCTCGTTGAAAACATGCAGGACGTGATGGACCTCGCCGTTCCCCTTCGGGCGGATGTCAAAACGGGCCACAGCTGGTTTGACACTAAATAGCAGGGTATCTTTCATGATTATTGGATTGACAGGCTCAATCGGCTCCGGAAAATCCACGGTGTCCCAAAGGCTCGCCGCCCTCGGGGCGCACGTGCTCGATGCGGATGCCGTGAGCCGCGCCCTCACGCAGCCCGGCGGGGAGGCGCTCGCCGCCATCGCCGCAGCGTTCGGCCCAGGCATCCTTCGGGAGAGCGGTGCGATTGACCGGCGTGCGCTCGCCGCCGCCGCTTTTTCGGATACATCCGCACGCGAACGACTCAACGCCATTCTCCATCCGCTGGTTTTGCACAACATGCGCCAGAGCACGCAAGAGATCCTTGCCGCCGACCCGCATGTGTGCATCGTGTGGGATGTGCCGCTTCTCATCGAGGCGGGCTGGCAGGGGTTTTGCGATGCCGTTTGGCTCGTGTTGGCACCGGAGCAGACCCGCATATCGCGCGTGCTCGCGCGCGATCATTGCACGCGTGAGGAGGCGCTCTCCCGTATACGCGCACAGATGAGCGATGAGGACAAAGCCCGCTTTGCCACGCACATCATCCAAAACGACGGCGATTTTGCGCGTCTTTACGCGCGGGTGGACGCGCTTTATCAACAGGCGGAGGGAGACCTGCTGTGATGGCGGCCGCGGTACCGCAAAAACGCAAACGGCGCGTGAACCGCTGGCGGCTTGTGCCGGCGTTGGCGCTCGCGCTGGTGGCGCTGGGCGTCATCGGGTATTTTGCAGGCCGCTCGCTTGAAAAGCGCATGTATCGCCTTGCCTATGTGGAAGAGATTCAAACTTACGCAGTGGAATTCTCCCTCGATCCCTGCCTCGTGGCGGCGGTCATCCACACAGAAAGCCGGGGGAATGCATCAGCCGTTTCCCCCAAAGGCGCGGTTGGTCTTATGCAGATCATGCCGGCTACCGGCGCGTGGATCGCCGAAAAGCTGGAGATTGCGGGGTATACCGAGGCCGCGCTTACCCGTGCGCCGGAGAATATCCGCCTGGGCTGCTGGTATCTTCGCTATCTGATCGATAGATATGGGGACGAAACGCTCGCTCTTGCCGCCTATAACGCAGGGCCGGGCAACGTTGATAAATGGCTTGCGGACGAGCGATACAGCGCGAACGGCGCGCTCACGAACATCCCCTTCCCGGAAACGGCAAACTACGTTGTGCGCGTGCAAAAAGCATACGGAAAATATATGGAGCTCTATGATGACGAACTCGATCAAGCGGATGAATAGAATAAAATGGGCAGCGGCCGTTCTGGCCGTTTTGATGGCGGCTTCAGGTTGCGCCTCGCGCGGCCCGGGCGGCGCAACGGCTGAACCTACGTCAACCCCCACCCTGCTGGAACCCGTAGCGACCCCCACGCCGGTCGAAGGGGGCACGCTGCGCCTTTCCATGCCCGTCAATGCGGATAAGACCGACCCCCTCAAGGTCAACACCGAGGAGATGCTCAACCTCTATTCCCTCGTGTACGAAAGCCTGCTTTTTGTGGATGCCTCAGGGCAGTTGATCCCCGGGCTGGCGGAGAACTGGTCGGCCGATGAGACTGGCGCCGTGTGGACGATGAAGCTGCGTTCTGCCGCTCGCTGGCAGGACACGGGCGCTCCCGTCACGGCGGCGGATGTGGTGCAGACCTTTAACCGCATCGTCGCGCTGGGCGCCGTTTCGTATTACTCCTATGCGACGCGCGCGATCGAGCGCATGGAGCAGGGGGCGGACGGCAGCCTGATCGTCACGATGAAGCGGGCGGGGCTTTCCTCGCTTTACGCATTGACATTCCCCGTCACCCAAAGCCAGGCGACCGCGACGGGCAACTACCCCGCGGGCACAGGACCGTATAAGTTCAGCTACGTTTCGGACGAGCTCGTGCGCCTTGAGCGCAACGACAACTGGTGGAAGCAGGCGCCGCACATCGAGTTCGTCGAGTTTCTCGCGCGCAAGAGCAACGACATTTCTCTCGCCTCCTACGCCGCAGGGCAGTTGGACATGGTGTTCACCTCCGCCCTGACCGTAGGCCGCTTCCGGGAGGATGCCAAATCCGCGGTGCTCGACATGATGACGCAGAACCTGGAGACGCTGCTGGTCAACCACACAAACCCACTCTTGCAGGATATCCGCGTGCGCCAGGCGCTCGCGTATGCGCTCGACCGCGGCAGGATCATCACCAACGTCTATATGAACCGCGCGCGCGCGAGCGACGTGCCCGTGCCCCCGGACTCCTGGCTCTATGAGAGCAAATCCGCCGTGTACGATTACAACCCCGAGGTGGCGCTCTCGCTATTTGCGCAGGCCGGCTGGGCGGATGCGGACGAGAACGGCTTCCTGGAGAAGGACGGCTCCGGTGGCAATGAAATGACGCTGACGCTTCTGGTCAATGATTCGACGGATGCTGTGCGCAAAACCGCGGCCGAGCAGATTAAAGCGCAGCTCGAGTCGCTGGGCATCCACATCGAGCTGGTCGCCGCTGCCTATACGCTTGGTGATGATACGAGCGAGTATATCCGCCGGTTGGGGGAGGGGGAGTTCGACCTTGCGCTCGTGGGGTTTAACCTCGGGTTCGACTGCAACCTCAGACCCTACCTCGCCTCCGGAGGTGCGCGCAACTACGGGCGCTATGCCAACGCCGCGATCGAGCAGCTCGCAACCAACCTCATTACCACACAGACCGAGGCCGATTATCGCGCGGCCGCATCTGCGCTGCAGATGGCCTTTGTGGAGGAGCTGCCTTTCATCACGCTCTATTTCAGGCTCAACAGCGTGCTGTATCAAACCGATGTCGTCGGCCTTACGGAGGTGCGCGAACCGGATGTGCTGCGCAACATCGCCTCGTGGTATCTCGCGCCCGTTGAATAAAGCGCCTGCCTATGCTACAATCAAGCCAATAAACCATTGGGGGAACCATGCTGGAAATCATCATTTTCATACTGATAGTCGCGATCGATCAGATCGTCAAAGCGCTGAGCGCCGCCTGGCTGCCGACGCTTGCGGGGCATACCTTCCCGCTCATCGAGGGCGTGTTTTCGCTTAGCTATGTGGAAAACGTCGGCGCGGCATTCGGCATGCTCAAGAACATGCGCGTGCTTTTTCTCATCATGACCGTGCTTGCCTGCGGGGCCATCCTCTACATTCTCATCCGCGAGCGCGGCAAAATGCACGCGCTCATGCGCATTTCGCTCGTGCTGATACTCGCCGGCGCCATCGGCAATTTCATCGACCGCGCTGTGCTTGGCTATGTGCGTGATATGTTCTATTTCCAGCTCATCAACTTCGCGGTGTTCAATGTGGCGGACGCGGCCATCACCGTAGGCGCGGTGGTTATGATCCTCGACATCCTCTTCTTTAAGGGGAAGGATTATCTTGCGGACAAGCCACGCCCCCAGACGCAGGGCGAGGGGGCAAACAAGGAGGAGGAATAGGCCAATGGCGGGCGAGGGCGTCGAGGTCAGCCGGGAGCGTGTAGGCGGCGATGAACTGATCCGCGCGAAGGCGTCGGAACCCGTGCGGCTCGATGTGTTTGCGGCCGCCATCAGCGCGCAGACGCGCTCGTTCATCCAGCGCGTGATCGCCGAGGGCGCGGTGCGCGTCAACGGCGAACTTTGCCGTGCGGGCATGAAATTAAGCGCGGGGGATGAGGTGGAAATCCGCCTGTGCGCGCCGAGGGCGGTGGATGTCGCAGCCGAGAACATCCCGCTTTCTATCGTCTATGAGGATGCCGATATTGCCGTCGTGGACAAGCCGCGCGGCATGGTCGTTCATCCTGCGCCGGGCAATGAGGGCGGCACGCTTGTGAACGCTTTGCTCTATGCCGTCAAAGACCTCTCAGGCATCGGCGGGGAGATTCGCCCCGGCGTGGTTCATCGCATCGATAAAATGACCTCCGGCCTCATCGTCATCGCCAAGAACGACGCCGCGCACAGGGCGCTTGCCGCCCAGCTCAAGACGCACGAGGCGGGGCGCGTGTACCTGGCGATCCTCACGGGCAACCTGCGCGAGGATTCCGGGAAAATAGACGCGCCCATCGGGCGGCACCCGAGCGAGCGAAAGCGCATGGCGGTGGTTGCAAACGGGCGCGCGGCCGTCACGCACTGGCGCGTGCTCGAACGTATGGGCAACTACACGCTCGTTGCCGCGCGCCTGGAAACCGGGCGCACGCATCAAATCCGCGTGCACATGGCGCACATCAAGCACCCCGTCGCGGGGGATGCGGTTTACGGCGGCGCAAAGGATCCTTTAGGCGTGGGCGGGCAGGCGCTGCATGCGGCGCGGCTGAGTTTTGAACACCCGCGAACGCGCGAGGCCATGACCTTCCGCGCGCCGGTCCCGCCGTATTTTATGAAAGCGCTCTTGCGCGCCGGGCATGATCCCGGCCTTGACATCGATGCGCTGCTGGACTTGCAGGAGCCTTGATGAGCGGACAAAGCAAGAAAAAGGAACTTTCCGAAAAGACGCTGCGCTTCCTCTTTAGCGCGGTGTTGATCGCTGCTGCGGTAGGGCTTTTCCTCATTTCGGATGCGGGGCGCTCATTGTTGACGGGCAGGGATGCCGCACAGACGGCCGTTGGGAGCGCTACCCCGGCCACAGGCGCTCCAGAAGCCCTTGTGCCGGCGAAGTTTATCGAGCGGGTTTCAAGCGCGGGAGCCGAGGGGGAGTACGAACAAACCGCAGCCGGGGCGGATGCGGTGACCTATACGATTCGGCGCGATGGGCTGGACGATGTTTCCTTAACCCTTTCGCTGCGGGATGGCCGCGTGCGCGCCTTTTCGCTCGTGTGGGTGCCGCCTTTACGGCCTGAGTTGTCCCAAACCGCGACGCCCATCGAGCGGGATCTTTACGAAACAAAAAACGCACACTACCAGAAGGATACCGCTTGGCTGGCCGCTGCCTTTGCCGCCATGCTCGATGCGCTCGACCCCTTGAAAACACTTTCACCCGTGGCGCGCGAGTCGTTTTATGCGCTCGCGCAGGATGCGCTCTCCTCCGGCAAGCGCCGCGCGGACTCTGCCTCCGGCTTCGAGTGCGCGGCCTCCCTCGCGGCACAAGAGGACGGCGGCGCGCTGACCTTGACGTTTTCTGTCAAATAATCGGGAAATATTTTCCTTTTTTATACCATATATTGAGATTAACGCTTGCAGGCAGACACAATTGGCGGTATAATCACACTGAGGTGGTGGATTGATGGAAAATAATAACCGCGTGAGGATCAACATAGCCGGGCAGGAGCTCCGGCTCTCCGGTGATGAGAGCGAGCAATACATGCGCACCCTCGCCGGCGACATCAACGCCCGCATTGACAAGATTCAGCGCCAGTATCCGACGCTGAGCACCGGCAATGCCGTGTTGCTTGTTTGCCTCAACATGGCGGACGAGCTTCACAAACTGCGCTCCGATTATGAGGAGCTCGATTCGCGCATCGCGCAGCTTCGGGAAATGCCTCGTTGCGCGTCCCCTGCCGCGCCGGTCAAAAGACCGTTTGAGGCGAGGCAAAAGACGCCCAACGTGTAAACGACCAGTCCCTCAGCCGCGTGCATATTGCCCGCGGCTTGTTTTATGTTATAATTAAGCCCGATTGGACCGAATAATTGGAAGGATAGCGCCATGCAACAGCGTGTTTTAAAAACGCTTGAATACGATAAAATCCGGGAGATGCTTCGCGCGCATGCCGCATGCTGCATTTCGCGTGAGTACATCGCCAAGATGGAACCCTCGAACGATTTCGAGGAGATCGTGCGCCTCATCGAACTCACCGCGGAGGCGGAAACGGTTTTCGTGCGCGCCGGACGCTCGCCGGTGGACGATTTTCCGGATATGCGCGAGTGCCTGGCCCGCGTGCATGCTGCGCTGTTCCTCTCCCCCAGGGAGTTGCTGGGCATCGCCTCGTGCATGCGCGCGGCGCGCTTAACCAAAGAAGCGCTCGTCAAGGAGGAGGGGAGCCTGTTAGGCAACATGGCGGCCTTTCTCACAACCCACCGGAGCGTGGAGGAAGAAGTCGCCCGCTGCATCCTCAACGAGGATGAGATTTTCGACGGCGCGTCCCCCGCGCTTGCCCGCATCCGGCGTGCGATGCGCGTGGCCAACGAGCGCGTGCGCGAAAAACTCAACGCGATGATCCGCTCCACCACCTACCAGAAATATTTGCAGGAGCCGCTGATCACCATCCGCAACGGCCGCTTCGTGGTCCCCGTCAAGCAGGAATACCGCCAGCAGGTGCCGGGCCTCATCCACGACCAGTCCGGCAGCGGGGCAACGCTGTTTATTGAGCCGAACGCCGTCGTGGAGCTGGGCAACGAGTATAAAAAGCTTCTCGCTGAGGAGGCGGAAGAAATCGAGCGCATTTTGACAGAGCTAACCGCCATGATCGCGCCGTACGCCGGGGAGATCCGCGAGGACCTCGCCGTGATGGGCGAAATCGACATGGCCTTTGCCAAGGCGCGTCTTGCCCGGGAGATGGAAGCCGTGCGCCCCGCGCTCAATAGAGACGGGTATGTGCGCATCGTCAAGGGGCGGCATCCGCTCATCGACCGCGATCGGGTAGTGCCGGTCGATATATGGCTCGGGCGGGAGTTTCGCAGCCTCATCATCACGGGACCGAACACCGGCGGCAAAACCGTTACGCTTAAAATCGTGGGGCTTTTTGCGCTCATGGCGCAAAGCGGCCTGTTTTTGCCCGCCGATGAGGGCAGCGAAACGAGCGTGTTCGACGATGTTTTTGCCGATATCGGGGACGAGCAGTCCATCGAGCAGTCGCTTTCGACCTTCTCCTCGCACATGACGAACATCGTGGGCATTTTACGGGGGGCGGACGAACGTTCCCTCGTGCTGCTCGACGAATTGGGAGCGGGCACAGACCCCATCGAGGGCGCGGCGCTGGCGATGAGCATCCTTGAGGCGCTCGATGCGCGGCGCGCCGTGTGCGTTTCCACCACCCATTACAGTGAAATCAAGGCGTTTGCCCTCACGCACGAGGGCATGGAAAACGCCTCCATGCAGTTCGATGTGGAGCGCCTTGCCCCGACCTACAAGCTCTACATCGGCATTCCGGGTAAATCCAACGCCTTTGAAATTTCCGAGCGGCTGGGTCTGCCCACGGCCATCATCGAGAGCGCGCGCGGCTACCTCAAAGGGGAGGATGTGCGCTTTGAGGACATCATTTCGAGCGCACAGAGCCGCCACAAGCTCGCAGAGGAGGAGCTTGTCATGGCGAGGGAAGCGCGCGCGGAGCTTGAGCGTTTGCGCGCCGAGGCCGAGCGCGAGCGCCGCCGCATGGAGGAGGAGCGCACGCGGCTGCAAGCCAAAGCGCGCGAGGATGCCAAGCGGCTCGTCGCGGATACCAAGCGCGAGTTGGAGCGGCTCATCGTCCAGGTGCGCGCGTTGAAGGATGTTGACCGAAGCGCCGCGGACAGGGTGATCCAGCAGAGCCGAGACGCGCTGCGCGCCAGCGAGAACGCCATCGCAGATTCGGCGGCACCCGCGCAGGCAGACGAAGGCCAGCCGCCCAAAACCGTACGCGCAGGGGATGCCGTTCGCATCGTATCCCTCGGCCAAAAGGGCACCGTGCTCGCCCCGCCGGATGCCAAAGGCGAGGTGCTTTTGCAGGCGGGTATCATGAAGCTGACGGCGAAGCTTGCGGACTTGCGCCTTGAACGCGAGGCGGAGCCTGCCCCTGCGCCTGCCTCGGGCCGCAGCGGTCTCGCGGCGGGCAGCCATGTGGGACTGGAGCTGGACATTCGCGGCATGCAGGTGGACGAAGCGTCCATTCTGGTTGATCGCTATCTCGATGACGCGTACAACGCGGGTCTTTCTGAGGTGAACATCATTCACGGCAAGGGCACGGGGGCGTTGCGCGCGGGCATTCAGGATTATCTGCGCCGTGCGCCGCTGGTGAAGGGCTTTCGCATCGGCAATTATGGTGAAGGGGATGCGGGGGTCACCGTGGTGACGCTCAAAAAGTAGGCAAAATTGAAAAAAATTAAGGCAAACAGGGCATATTCATACCGTGTTCACAATTTGGTGATAGCATAGAACGATAAGCCGAAACCGCATTTTGCCTGTTGTAAACGGAAAAACGCGGCGGCGCGATGCAGGGAGGTTGACATGGAGAACAACACCATACTCGTCATCGACGACGATAAAAACATCCTCGCCATCATCGGCATGTATTTGAAAAAAGAAGGTTACAACGTGGTTGCCTGCGAGCGCGGGGATTGCGCGCTCAAGAGCTTTCACGAGGCGCAGCCAGCGCTCGTGGTGCTCGATGTGATGCTCCCCGGCATGGACGGCTGGGGCGTTTTGGAAAAGTTGCGCGCGCAGAGCGCGGTGCCGGTCATCATGCTCACCGCCAAAGGGGATACGCTCGACCGTATCCAGGGTCTCGATGCGGGGGCGGACGATTACATCGTCAAACCCTTCGAGGCCAAGGAGCTTTTAGCGCGCATCAAGGCGGTGCTACGCCGCTCGAGCGCGCCCGAAAATGAGCGGGAAATCGCTTTCCCCGGGCTTTCGGTATCGCTGGATAACTACTCTGTGCAGCTCGATGGCAAGCAGGTCGACATGCCGCCCAAGGAGATTGAGCTGCTCTTCTTCCTCGCCTCGCGCGAGGGCAGGGTTTTTACGCGCGAACAGTTGCTCGAGCAGGTTTGGGGGTTCGACTTTTTCGGCGATTCGCGCACGGTGGATGTGCACGTCAAGCGCATCCGCGAAAAAATCGGGGAACGCGCGGAGTGGGAACTCAAGACCGTCTGGGGCGTCGGATACAAATTCGAAGCCGCAAAATAAAGGGGAAACCGCAAGGGATGTTCAAGACGCTCTTCTCGAGGATGCTGATCACCTATCTCGCCGTGACGCTGCTGCTGCTCACGCTGCTTGGCGTCATCCTCGGGGGAATGTTCCGCAGCCAGTACATCGGCGAGAAGGAGAGCGAACTGCGGCGCGAGGCGGCGGAGATCAACGCCATCGTGCTCGAGAAATATATCGATCCCCAAAAGCGCAGCGTTGCCAGAGATCAGTTGGAGACCATCGTGCGCAAGTACGACACGCTGCTCCAGCTCTATTTTACGGATGAAACGCTGGGCAAGTACATGCTTATGGATGAGGAGTCCTCCGTTAAGTGGGGGGCCCTCGCTAACCTGGATATGACGGCGGCGGCCGCCGCCCTGCTCGCGAGCGGGGGAGAGAGCGTGAGCATCGGGGAATATGCGCTCGTCTTAGACGTTCCGACGATGACGCTCAAGCGCGCGATCGTCGATGGATCGGGCAACGCCATCGGCTCGATGTTCCTGCATGTGGATATGAGCCGCACGAACGATGCGATCCGGCAGGTTTATCTGGATGTGCTGCTCTCCGCCCTCGTGGCGGTGATTCTGGCCTTCCTGGCGGTTACGTACATCACAAACCGCATGACGCGGCCGATCATCGAGATGAACAACGCGGTCAAACGTTTTTCGGCGGGTGAATTCGGCGCGCGGGTCAAGGTTGCGGGCAGCGACGAGGTAAGCCAGCTCGGAGAAAGCTTCAATGAAATGGCGGATGAGATCAACGCGCTTGAACAGTCCCGCCGCTCCTTCGTGGCCAACGTTTCGCATGAACTGCGCTCTCCTCTCACCTCCATGCGGGGATTCCTTGAGGCGATGCAGGACGGCACCATCCCCGCCGAGGAGCAGGGAAAGTATCTGGGCGTGGTCATCGGGGAGTGCAGGCGCATGGCCAATATGGTCAACGACCTTTTAGACCTTGCACGGATTGAATCCGGCACGTACGAGCTTAAGCTCGAGCCGTTTGATATCAACGAGCTGATGATTCGCACGCTTTTGACTTTCGAGGCGCGCATCAATGCCAATCACATTGAGGTCGTCATGGACTTCGATGCGGACCGTACGCTGGTCGAGGCGGACTCCTCACAGATTGCGCAGGTCATTCGGAATCTGGTGGACAATGCCATCAAGTTCTCGCCCGAGGGCGGAAGGCTCACGCTTCGCATCCGCACGATGCGCACATCCGTCGAAATCGGCGTCAAGGACGAGGGGGAAGGCATCCGCGAGGAGGATATCCCCTACGTGTTCGACCGCTTCTTCAAGGGCGAAAAGGCGCACACGCCGGCCGGCTCCTCCTCGGGTTTGGGACTCTCCATCGTCAAGCGCATCGTGGAGCAGCACGGCCGCGAAATTTCCGTTCAGTCCCGCCCGGGTGAGGGCGCGTTGTTCACATTCACATTGAAATTGGCGGATCCGCAAGGGCGCGAAACCCGCGCGCGCGCGCTTCCGCAACGGAGGTAATTATGGAATACCCGAATTATTATTACGATGAACGCCCGCAGGACGGTGGCGGGCACAAGAAACGCGGCGTGGGCGGATATATCATCACGGCGGTTGTGTTCACGCTCGTGGGCGCGTTGCTGGCGAGCATTTTGCTGCCCGGCGGCCTTGCCGGCAACGGGGGGCAAACCCCCGGCGTAACGGCTACGCCAAACCAGGGCGGCTTCGTGTTCCCCACGCCCGGGGTTACCTGGGGGGTAGAGGAAACGCCCTCGCAAAACATTGGGCCGTTGATGACGCCCGAGGTGCCAAGCGGCAAAATGCCCATTCTCGACGGCACGGCGCCCGTAATCAGCGATGCGGCGAACCCCATCCCCGATATTGTGGAGCAGGTATCCGCGGGGGTTGTGGGCATCCTTAACTATGGTTATAACGAGCGCTTTGGGGATTATTCCCAGCAGGCATCCGGCTCCGGCTTTGTGATCTCCTCCGAGGGGTACATCCTCACCAACGCGCACGTAATCAGCGGCGCATCGAAGCTCGGTGTCGTGTTTGCGGATGGCACCGAGGAGGAGGCCCTGCTCGTCGGGTCCGACAGCACAACGGACCTTGCGGTGCTGCGCGTGAATTCCCGCGGGCACTACGCGCTCAAGCTGGGCGACTCGGACACAGCCCGCGTGGGCGAGTTCATCATTGCCATCGGCGATCCGACCGGCCGCGAGCTTGCGGGCACGACGACGTTTGGCATTATCAGCGCAGCTTCGCGCACCATTACCATCGACGGGCAGACCAATACCTACATCCAGGTCGACGCGGCGGTGAACCCGGGCAATTCCGGCGGTCCGCTCATCAACCTCAAGGGTGAGGTTGTGGGCCTCGTTTCCGCTAAGACTGTCACAGCCAGCTACGACGATTTCGGCAATGCCATCAGCGCCGAGGGGCTCGGCTTTGCGTTGCCCATCAACGATGTGCTCCGGGTTGCCCAGCAGTTGATCCTCGAGGGCGGCATTAAGCGCCCCGGCATCGGCATCTCCGTTTACGACTGGACCGAGGAATACGCGCGCGAGTACGATACCGTCTCCGGCGTGCTCGTCGCTTCCGTAACCAAGGATGGCCCCGGCGACCTCGCGGGGCTTCATCCCAACGACATCATCATTGAGGTGGATGGGGAGCCCGTCCCCTCGCAGAGCGAGTTCGTAGCGCTGGTGAGAACCAAGGCCATAGGCGATACGATGGTACTCAAAGTCTGGCGCGCCGGCGAAACGTTCGAAACCACGCTCACACTCGGCGACCTCAACACGATGGGGAGCGAAATCATCGAGGGCGAGCTTTACGGCGACTGAGTGATCCCTCCCGTATGCACCCGCCTTCTTTGGGGAAAGATAAACCCAAAGGAGGCGGTTTTTTTGCTTTCATTCGATGCAACCAATAAAAAACGCAGGCGCAGGGCTGCTGTGGGCGCGGTGGGGCTTTTCTTAGTTGGAGCGCTCTTTGGCGTGTATCTTTTCACCGAGTTTCCGTTTGATTTGAGCTTTTTTAGCGATCAATCGGCAAGGGAGGAACCACAAGAGACGCCGGACGTGCTCGATGTTGCCGTGCCGCGCGAGGAGGTCGCCGCGCAGGACGCGACCGTGGAGTGGATTGCGCGCTTTTCCAAATGCGAACACGAGGTTGCCCTCGAGCCGGCCGGGGAGGTTGTGGGTAAAACGCGCACGGAGCTGGCCGGCGCGTATCCGGAATATACTCTGGAGCTGTTTGGCAAGCAGGCGGTGCGGCTCGTGCGGCAAGTAGAAGGGTATTGCCCCGCGCACTACACGCTCACGCTTGGGGAGGAAACGCTCGTCATCACGCGCATGGATCTTGCGGCTTTGTCTGAGCAGGAGGTGATGCGCGTCATCATCGATACGAACGCACTCGACGAGGAATCGAAGGCCGCTCTGGAGGCCGGTGTAACCTTCAATTCGCTTGAGGAGATCAATTTATTTCTGGAGGGCGCAGAATAGGTAGCAAATCGCCGTAAAAAGCCGAAATCAATCGATTTACGTTGCCTGCGGGCCGCAAGCGTGTTACAATTAGCTTAGATTCGTGTGCGAGGAAAAGCAAGTTGATCATACTTGGCATCGACCCGGGCTACGCCATACTCGGATACGGCGTCATCGAGGTGCAGGACAGGCGTTTCAAACCCCTGGACTTCGGCGTCATCGAGACGGTTGCCGGGGTGCCGTTTCCCGAACGGCTCGAAAAGCTATATGCGGGCACGAAGCGGCTCCTGGAGACATACCGCCCTGGTCACATCGTTTTTGAGGAGCTTTTCTTTTACCGCAACACGACGACGGCTTTGCAGGTCGCGGCCGGACGCGGGGTGGCGATGCTCGCCGCCCAGCACACGGGCGCGCCGCTGTATGAGTATACACCTATGCAGATCAAGCTTTCCGTTACCGGAGACGGTCACGCGGATAAAAAGCAGGTGCAGCGGATGATTCAGCTCCTGCTCGCACTCAAAACCGTGCCAAAGCCCGACGACGCGGCGGACGCGCTGGCAGCGGCCATTTGCCACGCCAACACGATGGGCCCCGCGATGGAACAGTTCAGAATTAAGTAAGGATGCGCTATGTATTCGCACATAAAAGGCAAGGTTGAGGAAATCGGCGCCGATCGTGCGGTGCTGGAAGCCGGCGGCGTGGGCTATGAGCTTTTCTGCTCCCAGGCGACGCTGCGCGGCCTTCGCCCGGGCGAGACGCACCGGCTCTTTGTCCATTTCCACCTTTCCCTCGCGCAGGATGTCATGGCCCTCTACGGCTTCGAAACCAAGGAAGAGCGCGCGATGTTCCGGCGGCTCATCAGCGTATCACGCATAGGGCCAAAGCTCGCGCTCTCGGTGCTGGGGGTTCTGAGCGTATCTGATATTGCCGCAGCGATTCTCACCGAAAACGCCGCCGCTTTCGATCGCGTGCCCGGCATGGGGCGTAAAACCGCAGCGCGCGTGCTGCTCGAACTCAAAGAAAAGGTATCGCCCGAGGATATGGCGGGTTCGCCCATGGCGGCGGCCGCGGCTTCGGGCGGTGGCATGGATATACGCGCGGAGGCCGTTGCTGCGTTGGTGTCACTGGGGTATGACGGCGTCACGGCCGGGCGGGCGGTTTCCGCCGTGCCCGAGTGCGGGCGAGTTCAGGATATGATTACGCAGGCGCTGCGCGCGATTGCGGCGAAAGGACGCTGAGGAGAATGGAGGAGAGACTGGTCGTTTCATCCATGTTGGCGGAGGACGAAG
>CAYNDC010000016.1:0-13743 GCA_964396085.1 uncultured Clostridium sp.
GAAGCGCCAGGCGGATCACTTCATTTTAAAAACCGGTTACCATATATAGTTTACGCGTCTGTTCTTTTGCTCTATGTCCGAAATCAGTCCAACAGCTTTGCCGGAAAATGTCATTCTGTTTGATCGTTTTTCTCCATTTTATCCGCTGGATGGCGGCGCGTCAAGGGCGGCGCTATGGGCGCCGGCATCAGCTTTGCTTCATTTTCAGGATTGCAGAGAATCCTGCATATTGTATTGCCCTTTTCATAAACACCGATTCACTTTGAAATATGTATGATTGAATCATGTCGAATTGAAAAGCATAACATAAATCATAGTAACGCATCAGGCGCTATGCCTGAAAAAATATCAGGACACCCCACAGAAATCCTTTGCTTTTCGCGGCATTTCTCCTAGGCTGTAGGATGCTGTTAAAGCTGAATAATAGGGATTGACAAGATGGGATATCTTGGCTATATTATATGTAACATGAATCATCACTCATATTTCTCATCGATTTAAGGACCCCGGTTTTATCATTGATAGGGAAGGCAAAACGGAGCATGCTCGGCTCCGCGGGATGCGGGAAATGGCTGAAAGAACGTATATCGTCGGGGCAAAGCGTACGGCCATAGGGGCCTTCTTAGGCGCACTCAAGGATGTGCATCCGGCCGAGATGGGAAGCAGGGTCGTTTCGACGCTGCTGGAGGATGCCCGGCTTGCGCCTGACACGGTTGACGAGCTGATCTGCGGCAACATTCTTTCGGCTGGACTTGGCCAGGGCATAGCCCGGCAGATTGCTATGAGGAGCGGCATCCCCAAGGAAGTGTGCGCATACAGCCTCAACATGCTTTGCGGAAGCGGCATGAAGGCGGTCATGAACGCCGTAACGGAGATCCGCTGTGGCGGCATGCAAGTCATGCTGGCGGGCGGCGTGGAAAGCATGAGCGGTGCGCCCATGCTTTTGCCCAGGGAAGTGCGGACCGGCGTTAAAATGGGGGCCATAGCCGTGTCTGACCATCTGCTGGCCGATGCGCTCACCGACGCGTTCGATCAAGCGCATATGGGGGAAACTGCGGAGAACATCGCGGAGAAATACGGCATATCGCGCGCGGAGCAGGACGCATTCGCTTATGCTTCGCAGCTCAAAGCCATCGCCGCCGTGGACGCAGGCCGCTTTGCCGATGAGATCGTGCCCATCGAGGTTCGCTCGGGCAAGACGCGTTTCGTTTTCGATAAGGACGAACACCCCAACCGTTCCACGGATATGGAAAAGCTCGCAAAGCTTCGCCCGGCTTTTAGGCAGGGCGGCACGGTGAGCGCAGGCAATGCCTCGGGCATCAATGACGGCGCGTCGTTCGTGCTGCTCTGCGGCGAGGAGGCTGTGCGGCTCCACGGCCTGACTCCCATGGCCGAGATCATCGGCATGGGGCAGGAAGGCGTGGAACCTTCTTTGATGGGCATGGGGCCCGTGCCGGCCATTCGCCGCGCATTGCGCGAAGCCGGGCTCGGGCTCGCGGATATCGATCTTATCGAGCTCAACGAGGCGTTCGCGGCGCAAAGCCTGGCGGTTCTTAGCGAGCTTGCACAGGAGCACGGCGTGGACATTGAGAGGCTCAAGGAACGGACCAATGTCAACGGCGGAGCAATCGCGCTTGGGCATCCTGTGGGCGCGAGCGGGAACCGGATCCTCGTTTCTCTCGTGCACGAAATAAAAAAACGCGGCGGTCAGTACGGTTTGGCCTCCCTATGCATAGGTGGGGGAATGGGAACCGCCGTTGTGATAAAATGCAATTAGGAGTGTGAATGAAATGAGACTAGCAGGGAAAACGGCAGTCATCACGGGCGGCGCAAGGGGACTTGGCGCTGAAATGGCAAAATTGTTCGCGCGCGAAGGCGCGCGGGTGGCCGCGGCGGATATGAGCGAGCTTACGCCGCTCGAGGAGCAAAGGCGCTTGGCGGACCTTATGCCCAACGCCGAGCTGGTCATTTTGCCGCGCACGGGTCACGCAGCGTTCTATGAGAGGCCGGAGCTGTTCGCAAGCATCATGATGGGCTTTATGAACCTGGGCGTGGATGCAATCAAGGTTTAAAAAAGTGTCGCCCGAAGGTGCGCGGCCATGGTATGATATACACAAACGTGCAGGCGCCCGGGGCCGTATGGTGTGCGGGCGCTGCAAGTATGCGAGGTTGTGATGACGCCTGTAACAGTAAAAACACCTAAAACGCAGAGAGGGATGGCGACCCGGGCAAAAATTGTCAAAGCAGCCGAGCTCATGTTCGGCAAAAAAGGGTATTACGGCACAACGATCAATGCGATCGCGTCCAAGGCGAAAGTCGCGCCCGGCACGCTGTACCTGTATTTTTCGGATAAGTTTACGCTTTATTGCTATTTGCTCAACCAATATAACCACTACATCCGGGAAATGATCGCCAGACGCATCACGGCGGCGAACTGCACGAACCGGCGCGACATGGAACGCATGGGCATACTCGCTTTCCTGGAGATCATCCGGGAAAAGCCGTATATGTACAACATCATCTGGGAATCCCTGTACATCGATAAAAACCTGTTCGTGGAATACTACGAAACCTTTGCGCAGCATTATGTGCGCAATCTCGGGAACGCCCAAAAGGCAGGCGAGATCAGCGCGGAGATCGACACGACCGTGCTTGCCTATATGCTCATGGGCATCAACAACTTCATCGGTTTGAAATATGTGATGTTCAACCGCGACAGTGATCTGGAGAAAATCGTAGACGAGGCCATGCGCATTTTAGATGAAGGCCTGTTTAAACCCACACCCAAAACGTAAAAGACCGCGCAGTTCCACGGGGACGGGCAACAGGCAAGCGAGCGCTTGTCTGTTTTGCTGTAAAAAGGCGCTGCATTTCGATCTTCGGCCCGTTGGCGTATGGCAGGGGCGGCGGTAGCGAACTCATGCGGGCAGCTGCGCC
Organism: uncultured Clostridium sp.; assembly: GCA_964396085.1. Taxonomy (GTDB): domain Bacteria; phylum Bacillota; class Clostridia; order Christensenellales; family CAG-138; genus Phil1. The sequence goes on from CAYNDC010000016.1 coordinate 2,938, forward strand.
ATGCCGCAGTGCAGGGCCTTTCGTGATGGCTTTTGCCGTTGCGGGCTGAGCACCCGGTTAATCGGTATTTTTTTGCTGATATTATGCGCAAAATGATTGTCAAAGCGTTGACAATCTTAGCGGGCATCACTATAATTGTGCATTGGGCGCATACTAGGGTCATTGAAAGGAATTGGGAATTATCATGGAAAGTAAACAGGGTCTCAAAAAACAGCTCGGCGTATTAACGGCCATGTCCATCGTGGTGGGCTGCGTCATCGGCGCGGGCGTATTCTTTAAGCCGTATGCCATTTATCAGGCCACGGGCGGCGCGCCCGGCATGGGCATGCTCGCGTGGATCATCGGCGGCGTGGCCAGCATTCTGGCGGCGCTCACTTTTGCCGAGGTTGCGGTGCTTATCCCCAAAACCGGCGGCATGGTGGCGTATCTCGGGGAAGCTTACGGTGAAAAGGTCGGCTTTTTGGCCGGCTGGATGCAAACGATCATTTTTTACCCCGCATTTTTAGCGGGATACGGCGTGAAGGTAGGGTCTGAACTGAGCGCCTATGTGGGCGAGCAATACGCCTTGCCCATCGCAATGGCCGTCATCATCGCACTTGTGGCGCTCAACACCTTAGGGTCTAAAACCGCGGGCGGGCTGCAGGTGGTATCGACCATCTGCAAACTGATCCCCTTGTTTTTGCTCATGGTTTTCGGCTTCATTCTCGGCAAGGATAACAGCCCCATCTTTACGCCTATGGTTTCCGAAAACACCAACGCCGGCGCGGCGCTTGGCTCCACATTGCTGGCCGTGCTCTTTGCCTTTGAGGGTTGGACCAACGTAGGCGCCATCGCGGGCGAAATGAAAAACCCCGGGAAGGATCTGCCCCGCGCGATCCTGGGCGGCGTTTCGATCATCATGGCCGTGTACTTTGTGATCAACATCGCCTATCTGCGGGTCATTCCCGCAAACGAGCTGATGCATCTGGAATCTCCCGCCTCCGCTGTGGCGATGAAGCTCTTTGGGCCGACGGGCGGCCTGCTGATCAAGATCGGCATCATCATCTCCGTCCTGGGCGCGGCAAACGGCTTTTTGATGTCCGGTTCGCGCGTGGCGTATTTGCTTGCCACGCAAAACACCCTGCCGATGAGTGGCCGCCTGAGCAAGCTCAACGGGAATCAAGTCCCCGCCAACTCCATCATTCTGGTCGGCTTCATTGCCTGCCTCTTCTCCATCAGCGGCAAGTTCGATATGTTGACGGACCTTGCGGTGTTCTCCTGCTGGATTTTCTACACGCTCACCTTTGCCAGCGTCATGAAGCTGCGCAAAACAATGCCGAACATCGAGCGCAAATACAAAGTGCCCCTTTACCCCGTCGTGCCCATTTTAGCCATCGTGAGCGGCCTGTACGTTATGGCAAGCCAGCTGTTCATGTCCGGCTCCGGGGCGCGGATGCTATCCCTGGGCAGCATCGCCATTACGCTGCTCGGCCTGCCGGTCTATTTGCTGGTAAAGAAGCATTACGCAAAGGCCAAAGCAGCCTAAGCACGCACACCTGTTGGGGGCGGGCGCAAAGCGGGGGCGGCTATGCGTACCCCGCCGCCTCGAACGGAATCTCTGTTTGGTTAACACTACCATCCGTGTTGCATCACTTGCGAGCTCGCAGGTGATGCAACACTTTTTTTGCGCCGCAACGATCCTTAGCCCAAGCCAACTCCGCACCTGCCGGGCGCGCTTCCCCTGGCGTTCCCTTCCTGTTTCACATCGGGATTTCGAGGATTCACGTCAATATACCCGAAAGAACGAAAACCTTTTCAATCCTGCGGCGGCTGCGGGTCGGGTTCTTCTGCCAATAGGCAAAGCCATGCCTGGATCTTTTTATTCACTTACAAAGAAAACCGCAAAAACCATGAAAAAATAATTGTCGTTTTGGTCGATTTACTTGCTATTTGTGCTTGCTCATGCTAGAGTGGTGGTGGAAAGGGTTACCATGTATGCGCGGCGTTTAACGGATCAAAAAAGGAACGCATGCGCAAACGTGGCGGGATCACTCAACAGGTATTTTACACAGTTAAATCCATATTGACGGCGGGGGAGGAGCACCCTTCTTCGCACCCATACCGGTTACAACAGTTCATTGTGACCGGCTTGTATTAAACGCATGTTCACGGCAGCGCTCATATGCGCGCCGCTATCGCCTAGATTGCATTACGAAGGAAACGGGGATCGCCTATGATCGACACCAACGGCACCACGGCTGCGCAGACCACCGCCCAGGATAAGTTGCTCAACGCACAACCCAGGAAGAACTACGGCGGGAAATGCGAAGTCCATGGGAGCAATCTGCCCTGCTATACCGCGAAGCAAATGAAAAGCTTATATCCCGGCGGCACGTTCACAAAGGCCGCCGAATACGCGCCGGGCGTCAAGGGCGGCAAGATCGGCGCGATGCGGGTGGGCAAATCCCGCGTGTCGCTGATGACATACGGCGTCAACAGCAGGCTTGTTTTCCGCGAGGCGGGCTATGTGGCACTGGAGGAGGAGGACACCTTCGTCGTCCTGCTCAAAAACGTGTTACCCCAGCGCAGCCTCGCGCTTGTTTTGTGCATTGCGCTCATCGTTGCGGGCGCGGTTTTCGGTCCCAAACTGTTTGGGGCGGGCGAGGAGGCCGGAGGAAACGCCTTTTTGCCCGAGCTGGAAGAGGGTGCGGTGGACTGGGAAGGCACCAAGACCGATGATACCGGCGGCGTTGTGCCGGGCATCGCGATCCCGGGCTACAAGTCCATCACCATCGCTGCGGATACGACGCAAGTCGAGGTCAACCTGCAGAACCCCGAGGGCAACCCCTGCTATTTCCAAATCAGCCTAATCCTCGCGGACGGCACGGTGCTGTATCAATCCAAAATGGTTGAGCCGGGCAAGGGGCTTTATGAAATCACCCTCACTCAGGCGCTCGCAGCGGGCGAGTATGACGCGGTGGTCAAGTATGATACCTTCAGCCTTGCGGATGGCACAACCCCCATGAACGGCGCGGAGGTCCAAATTAAGCTGATTGCGGAATGATGCGCTGATGGGCGGCGCGTCCAACCCTTAAAAAACAGAGGGAGATTACCCGATGGCAAAGCAGAAACAACAGCAAGAGAAGAAAAAACGCAGGCTATTGCTGATCCTCGTCCATACGATTGCACTCGCAGCGTTCATCCTGCTGATTCTCATGCAGCTCAGGTGCCGCATACGCAGCAAGGAGCTGCTGGCACAGCTTTATCCCGACGGCACGCCCGGCATCGTTACCTCCCCCTCGCCGGATGCAACGCTGACGGCCGCGCCCGAGACGACTGCCCCGGTTGTGACGGTGCCTGCGACCACGCAGCCCGCCAGCCCCGCGCCCACCGCGAGCGCGCAACCGAGCGCCACGCCGAGCGCGCAACCGAGCGCCACGCCGAGCGCCAAGCCGACTGCCACGCCGAGCGTGAAGCCGACTACCACGCCGAGCGTCAAGCCGACTGCCACGCCGAGCGTGAAGCCAACTGCCACGCCGAGCGTGAAGCCGACCGCCACGCCGAGCGTGAAGCCGACCGCCACGGCAACGCCCGCGCCGACTGCGTCGCCAACGGCTAAGCCGACTGCGTCGCCTTCGCCCACGCCAAGTCCAACGCCCACAGTGGATCCGAACGCATTCACCTATAGCGTATACACCGAAATTGGCGTTGCACCTGTCGGAAACATTTTCGTGTTTGTGAGCATTGACCCGCCGGGCAATTACAGCGTTACATACGGCGGCGCTTCCATGGCTCCATCCGGCCGTGCGGGCGAATATTACATCCTCACAAAGATCCTAGAGAGCGGCAACTACGCTTCCAATGTAAGCGTCAGCAAAAACTAACAGGGAAGGGTGGCGGCATGCAAAAGAAACGAGCAATAATCCGAATCTTCGTGGTCGTCCTGGCCGTGGCAATGCTCGCGGGCTTGGTGCATGCCGTGCTCGGCGCAGGGGATCCGTCAAGCCCCGCAGCCTACGTGATATTCGATGGCACAAATTACTACATGATAGATCTTAATCAATTGATTACCTCTTACATGCAGTATCGCAACGACCCGAACGCGCAGAACGCGAAGCTTGCAAAACTCTATTTCGATACGATGGCCGGCAACTCCCCAAGCGGCTGTACGGCTTATGTGAGCGCGGTAAGCGGCAAGTTCGTCAGCTTTGGCGCGGTGATTGATAAGTACATTGAGCTGAGGGATACCGATAACACCTACATCTGGTTCAACAGCCGTGATGCCACCCCCGCGTTCCCGGTGAAAACAAAGGTGTGGACGGTGGGCGTCGATGCCACCGTCAACGGCCGGGTGTGGGTGGATGAGTTTGGCTACATCATCCCCCGCGCGGGCTACACGATCACTGCAACCCTCGAAAACGCGATTGATGTGGATCTGCCCGCCGAGTTCGACCTCACCGCCACGGGCGACGACTTTGGCACTTACCCGTTCACCGGCGCGTTGCGCTACGAGGTCACGGGCGGCGACTACCGGCTGGAAGCCCTCGTGGGCGAAAATTGGCTGGAGCTTACCGACGGCTTTGTCACCCCGAGCGGCGGCATGAGCATCGCGCCCGATGTTGCCTTAACCCGCAAGCTGCGCTTTACGGCGCTGGAGCCGGAAACGACTTACACCATCAACTTCTTGCTCGAGGATAACAGCCCGCGGCCGGGGCTTGCCAAACAGGTGGCAGCGCAATCGTACCAAACCACATCCGGCACGGCCGAAGTGCCGCAGGAGCTGTTCATCACGCTGCCGGGGTTTGTGCGCATGGAGCTCCCCGCCAACCAACAAACCGTTGCGGTCAACCTGCACAACCCTGCGGAGAATCCCTGTTATTTCCGCATCAGCCTGGCGCTTGCGGATGGCATGGTGCTGTATCAATCCAACTTGATCCCCCCGGGTCAGGGGCTTTATGAGATCGCCCTGAGCAGGGCGCTCGCGGCGGGCGTGTATGACGCGGTGCTCACGTATGATACGTTCAGCCTTGCCGATGGGACAACCCCCATGAACGGCGCGCAAATGCATATTGAGCTGATTGTGCAGTAAATGGGATTTAACTTTTAACCTTGCGGTTTAGAGAACCGCTTACAATACAAAAATAAAATACAAGGAGAAGTAAAATGAAGAAACTCACTGCGTTGTTGCTGGTGCTGATGTTGGCGCTGGCGATGGTACCCAACATGGCGTTGGCAACGACAAGGACTGTTAACTCGAGCCCGGAACTGGCGGCCGCTATAGCCGACGCTGCCAGCGGCGACACCATCATCCTGAACGATGCTACTTACACCATCAGTGGCAGTATCCCCAAGAATCTGACCTTCAAGGGCGTAAGCACCGCGGCGAGGATTGATCTTGGCAACGTAGCCAACTCCGCCGTTGGTCTGGATCTGGTATTTGACAACCTGACCCTGGTGCGTCCCACCAATCAAACATTTAATGGTTTCCATCATGTTAACACCGAGACTTACATCAACTGTATCATTGAGGGCCAGTACTTTACATACGGTGTTGCATCCTTCACCGGTTGTACCTTCAACACCACCGATGCTTCCAACTACAACATTTGGACCTATGGCTCCACCAGTGTTACTTTTGATAAGTGTACTTTCAACTGTGCCGGCAAATCCATCCTTGTTTATAACGAGGGCGGAAACGGCACCGCTGTGACGGTTAAAAACTGTACTCTCACCAATACTACCGGTGCCCCTGTTGTGGGCAAGGCTGCTATTGAAATCGACAGCCAGTATCTGAGCTCCGCTGAGGTCGAAGTGTTCTCTATCGTTGTGACCAACTCCACCGCCACCGGCTTTGCTGCAGGTTCCGTCAGCGGCAACACCCTGTGGAACAACAAGTTAGGCAATCTTACCGAAGTCACCGTTGACGGCGTCAATTTTCTCGGCGCTGGTGGTGATACTAACACCGTAGTTACCGCCACCGTCAATCCGACATACATCATCATCATCCCCGCCGAAGTCAACTTCGGCACTCTGGTTAAAAACACAGGCTTTAAGGAAAAGGCATTCTATGTCAAAGCGCAGAATGTGGCATTAGAGCCCGGCGCGAAGATTGAAGTCAAAGTAACAAGCGCATTAAAGATGTATGATAATAACGGTGCTGGTACTAATGAGCTTGCTTATGTGCTGAAAAACAACAATACTGCTGCAGACCCTGTAGTTGGACAAGGTGATATATATGCGACCTTCAACGAAAACACTACTACTGCTAAACCGCTTCTTGAGAATATCGGCAATGTTACGGTCAACACCGCTGATATCGGCTATGCAGGTGCATACAAGGGTGTTATGACCTTCACCATTGCGTATGTCACCACCACTCCGTAACCCATCCCCTCAACATTAGCCCCAAACCGGCCCCCACGCGGGGCCGGTTTTTTTGCAGCGGCAACAACCATAAGCACACGCGCCCGCGCAAAACAAAAACAACCAACAGCACACGCGCCCGCGCAAAACAAAAACAACAAGAAGCACACGCGCCCGCGCAAAACAAAAAAGCCAGGGAACCCCTGGCTGTTTTTGTGGTGCGGCCGGAGGGATTTGAACCCTCAAGCTTTCGCCGGCGGATTTTAAGTCCGCTGTGTATGCCGTTCCACCACGGCCGCATGCGTTTATTATATGACGGGTTTTTATGCGCGTCAAGAAACGCCGTGCGCGAAAGCGGCGGCGCGGCATTGCCGCCTTAAAGCCACAGCATGGCATTCTTAAGACGGCAACTGCGCGTTTGATTCAAATGTTAATTCCGAATACCGCGAGGAACGCGTTCATTCCGCCGGGGGACTGCAACGTGACGCTGCCGCCGCGCACGACGAACCCGATGGTGCAATTTGGCGCAAAGCAGGAAACGCACTCAAACGACGCCCCGCCCACATGGTTGATGGGCAGGCAGATGCCGCACGCCGCCCCGTTAATCAGCATTTCCACGGTGGGGTTCCCCGTGAAAGACTGTACCACAACGCCAAAGGCAACCCGGTAAACGGTTTGGTCGCAGAGCGTCATCGTGGAGGAGCAAGGGTCAAAGCTCGTGTTGTTGAGGGAAGAAACCGTGTTAAACCGCAGCGCTTCCCCCTCGCCGATTGTTAAGGGCGCCGTGTTTATGACAGAGCCGTAGGAGGCGATCGCCGCAGCGCCTGCGGGGCCCGGTTCGCCGGTAGCGCCGGGGAAACCGCGCAAGCCGCGGGGACCTGCGGGGCCTTGCTCGCCCGCAGCGCCGGGGAAACCGCGCAAGCCGCGGGGACCGGCGGGGCCTTGTTCGCCGTTAGCGCCGGGGAATCCGCGCAAACCGCGGGGACCGGCAGGACCCTGCATGCCGGCAGATCCGGGGGAGCCCGGCAAGCCGCGGGGACCGGGTAGACCTTGTATGCCCTGCGCCCCCCGCGCGCCGGCGGGACCCTGAATGCCTTGCGCGCCTCGTATGCCCTGCGCGCCTTGTATGCCCTGCGGACCACGCAAGCCGCGAGGGCCTTGGGGACCCGGCCGACCCGGAGGGCCGGGCGGGCAGCAACGGCAGCCGCAAGGACCTTGGGGACCCGGCCGACCCGGAGGGCCGGGCGGGCAGCAACGGCAGCCGCCGAAGAGGCAGCGGGGGAATAGGTTACTCATGTTACAGTTGAGTATACAACTCAATATCCTCACATCCATTTCCATATCGTTATGAGATCCTCCTCTACGGAGGCCTTGCTATATACTATGCATCTCTCTCACGGCGCGTCCGTCGTGTTTCGTAAGCAGCGCAGGGAAAAGGCGTTGATGTGGCAGCTTACGATGAACGTCGGGTTCAACCCGTTGAAGCACGCGGTGACGACCATGCCCGGCACGTTTTTTACGATCAGCTCGTCGGCCACAATCTGCCCGCCCGCGCGGATGAGCACGAAGTCATCCTCGCAAAGCGTGGCGCGGATGGCGGCCTCGCACATGGCATCGCACAAATCCTGCGCGCCCTGGGGCGGTGGAAGGTAGGTGATGCGCTCATCATAGGTGCCGCCGGGAATGCGCACGGCTGAAATTTCGCGCAGGGGCAGGTGCTCAAACGCGCCGATGCGTAGCAAGCCTGCACGGCCCGCGCCGGGGATCAGCGCGCGGGGAACGCCCGTCACGGCGACGCCATCCCTGAGATACACGTTAAACGTCCGGCCTGCATAGAGCTCGAGCAACTGCGGCAGCAGGTGGCGAAGTTGCGCCATGCACAGGCAATCCGCGGCGCCGTCAATTCCCGGGCCTGCAGGGAATCCACCCGGTTGCTTTATATTCAAAAGATCACATCCGTTTCGTCAAAAATTGAAGCAGTCATCACTTCTGTATATAATATGCATTGCTGTCGTCCCCTGTCCGCCGCTTGGGCAGGCAAGATGGACGGCATGCGTGATTTGCGCTATAATAAAGGCAAAACAAGGAAATCCTGCCGCAAAGCGAGGTGAACGGCATGTCTTTTTTTGAAGATGGCTTTACAAAGGATAAGATTGTGGTGATGTATGCGCTCATGCGGCTTCCCGCGGAACCTACGCGCGAGCAGATGACCACCTTTTTCGGCGAGTTTGAGCTGCTGCCGTTTTTTGAACTGCAAAGCGCGGTGTATGAACTCGAAGAAGGCGGCTTTCTCGCCGCCGTGCCGCGGCCCTATGGCCAGGCGTATTGTTTAACCGAAAAGGGGAAGGAAACGCTCGGGATGTTCATCGAGCGTGTGCCCCAGTCCCAAAGGGCGCAAATTGAGCAATGCGCCGAGGCGTTTGGGGAAAAGCTCCTGCGCCAAACGCGCTATGCGAGCTTTGCCCAACCCACGGGGCGCGGGGCTTATGCCCTGACCCTGCGGGCGATGGAACGCAATGCGGAGTTGATCCGCATCGAGCTGCTGCTGCCGGATGAAGCCGCCGCGCGCCGCGCGGAAAAAGCGTGGCCGGAGCGTGCCCCGGCCATCTACGCGGCTATTCTTGCGCAACTGCAAGGCGAAGGCTCAAACGAAGGGTAAAAGCTGGCGCAGGTTCGCCTCTTCGGTTGTGCGTAGCCGCTCGGCGAGCGCGCGCGTGGATTTTTCCGCTTCGTCATATTGGTTGCTCGCGCGCGCGATCTCAACGAGCCCCATCGCGCTGCCCTGTATGAGCATTTCCGCGAGATGCGAGCTGGTGCTGTCAATGCGCACGTTCAGGTGCAGGCCGCAGTAAATCGGGCGCCGGAAAAACATGCTGTAAGCATCGGGCGCTTCCCCTCTGCCGGCGATGCGCTCTTCCGCTTCGAGCAAAATCGCGTGGTATTCGGCAAACTGCGAGGCCAGCACGCAGCGCAGCGACGCATCCTTGCACCGTTTGATGAGCCTGCCCAGGATATCCTTTGATAGCTCTGCGTTTCGATATATTTCATTGAGCAATTCGATGTCGTGATCCATAACGTCACCTCCGAACATAGTTTCGCACGGAGCGGCGGAGAATATTCTCGCACTTGCCCGCGCGAAAGCCTTGCTTTATAATATAAAGTTGTTAATGAATGCCATCAATACACCATGTTGTGGTTTCCGGAGGAATCGATGTCAAAAGACTATAGCGTCAGCGATATCAAAGTGATCGAGGGGCTCGAGGCCGTGCGCATGCGCCCCGGTATGTATATCGGCAGCACAGGCACGCGCGGGCTGCATCATCTGCTTTGGGAAATCGTGGATAATGCCGTGGATGAGGCGGCAAACGGGTTTGCCGATACGGTGAGCGTCACGCTGCACAGGGATTCCTCCGTCACCGTTGAGGATAACGGCCGCGGCATCCCCGTGGGCATCCACGATAAACTCGGCGTGAGCGGCGTCGAGGTGGTTTTTACGAAGCTTCACGCGGGCGGCAAGTTCGATAACGACTCGTACAGCTACTCCGGCGGCCTGCATGGCGTAGGCGCGAGCGTCGTCAACGCCCTTTCCGAAACGCTCAAGGTCGAAATCTGCACCGAGGGCAGGGTTTACGAGCAGACCTTTCGCAGCTATACCGACAAGGCCGGCAAATCCCATTCCGGCGTGCCGGACACTGCCCTTACGGAAACCGGCCGCACGCGCCGCCAAGGTTCAAAAATCACATTTTTGCCGGATAAGGCCGTGTTTGAAACGCTGGAAATGAACTTTGAAATCATATCCAAGCGCCTGCGCGAGCTTGCCTACCTCAACCGCGGCACGCTTTTTCGCTTGACGGACGAGCGCGAATGGGGCAAGCGCCGCGAGAAGGAATATAAATTCGACGGCGGCCTCTCGGATTTTGTCAAATACCTCAATGCCGACAAGACCCCGCTCTTCGACGAGCCGGTGTATGTGAGCGGCAAGAAGGATAATATCGGCGTGGAAATCGCCCTGCAGCACAACGACGGGTATGCGGAGAGTTTGTTTAGCTACGTCAACAACATCCCCACAACCGAGGGCGGCACGCATGAGACGGGCTTTAAGAGCGCGTTTACGAAAATCATGAACGATTACTGCCGCAAGCACGGCATCTTAAAGGATAAGGACGCTTCCCTGACCGGCGAGGATTTTCGCGAGGGGCTCACGGCGGTAATCTCTTTGAAAATGCATTCGATTCAGTTCGAGGGGCAAACCAAGACGCGCCTGGGCAACACCGAGGCCAAGCCCGCCGTGGAATACGTGATGAACGAGCTTTTGGTGCCGCTTCTCGAGGACTTAAAGAATGCCGACACGGCCGGCAAAATGGCCGATAAGGCCCTCAAGGCCGCCAAAGTGCGCGAGAGCGCGCGCAAGGCCAAGAACATGGCGCGCGAGAAGAACAAGCTCGAAAACGCGCCGCTCGTGGG
>CAYNDC010000017.1:0-4260 GCA_964396085.1 uncultured Clostridium sp.
GAGCACCACATCCGCATAGCCAAAGCGGTCGAGATACTCGCGCGCGAGGCTTCGCAGCGTTTGAATGGCCGCCACATCCTGCACGAGGTTGCCGCACTGGCCGTACCCCACGGTGATGTTGTGGCAGCCCTGCTCGGCTGCGAGCAGGCTCTCGATGATGGCCACCGCGTGGGAGATGCAGGGCGGCACAAGCGTCCCCGTCAGCGGGCCGAAGGGCTCGCGGTTGATGGAAACGCCCGCCTCCTCGTACAGGCCGGTGAGCCGGTCGACATACTGCCAGTCGCGGATGGTCCGCTCGAGGGAAACGCCCTTGGCGTAGGGGATGTTGTAGGAGATGCCGCCGCCCTCATAGCTCGTAAAGCCGCCCGCATAGCTGATTTCCGCCAAAAGGCGCGCATCGGGCGTGCCGTGGCGCACTTGCACGGGCGTCTCGAGCGCATCGATGATCTGGCGGCAGCCCCAAACGCCGTGGTTGACCGCCGGGAAACCGTTGAGCATGCTCTTGCCGCTCAACTCCGTTTCGCGGATGCCCTTTTGCGCTTCTTCATAGCGGTTGAGGCGGGTGTAGCTGTCAATCGTCGTGGGCAAAAGGTCCGCCTCGCCTTGATCCTGCAAGTAGCGCAGCAGCTCGATGTGCTTGTCGATGGAGGCGACGCCGGCGCGCGGCTGCACGAGCGTGCGGCCTTGGGCATCTGCGCGCTTGAGCTTTTCGGAAAACACCTTGTGCGCGGGCAGCGCTTTGTGGTAGGCGACGCCGGCATCAAAGTCCACATCCGCGCCCGTGGGCCACTGCTTGAGCACCTCCCGGCGCAGGGAATGGAATACATCCTCAGAGAGTTTCCGATTGGACAGATCCATAGCTGATTAACTCCTTTTTTAATATGCGAAGCGCCGCCGCCGGATGTGCGGCGCTCAAAAGCCCCATTGCGGAGAGAATGTAGCGCCGGTCCAGCAGCACCTCGAGGCGCAGAGGCCGAAGGGACATCGGCTGTTCTTTGTGATAAAGCGCGTGTGCGGCAATGCCAGCAACGCCGCGGGCGTTGATGAGCGCGCCGCCGGTAAAAACGAGCTTTTCCACCTCGCGCAAATCCTTGCCCGATTGCACATAGGCCCAGCCCATGGGGGTATACACGCTCTCGAGCGTGCCCGCGTGCCGCGCGAGGGCGATTTCCACCGCCAGCGAGGCGAGCGCCTCCTCGAGGCGCATACCCGCCTCATTTTCGGGCAAAGCCCGCACGTTTTTGGCGAGCCCGGCTACTTGCGCCTCAACCTCGCCGGGCTCCATGCCCGCGAGCGCCGCGATGCGCTGCGCCCCCGCGTTTTCCAAAATGCCCAGCGCGCTGTAACGCATGCCGATATCGCCCTCGACCGAGCGCTTGGCGTAGGGTTCGACAAGGCCGCTCACGATGGTGTTGGGTTGGCGTGCGTCGCCTGTGGACATGGAGTACACGTCCGTCGTGGCGCCGCCCAAATCCACCGCCACAAGCTCGCCCAGACCCTCTTCCTCGGGGCAGCCGCGTGCGAGCAGCTCCAGCGCCGCGTGCGCGGCGGCGGGGGTCGGCATCACCACGCCGTCCAAAAGGCGCTGCGCATCCCCCAAACCCTTGGCGCTGATGATACGCTCCATAAAAACGGAGCGGATGCATTCCTGCGCAGGCTTGATCGCAAGCTCGTTGAAGCGCGGCATGACGTTGTCCGTCACATAGACGCGTTTTTCCCGCAAAATCTCCGCACACTCCTCGGCGCAGACCCGGTTGCCCGCCAGCACGACAGGGCACGAAAGCGCGCTGTTGGCGATGGCGCGCGCGTTGGCGAGGATGCATTCGGTGTCCCCGCCATCGGTTCCGCCGGTCAAAAGCAGAATATCGGGGCGCATGCGCTCCATTTCAGCGATATCCGCGCCGGTGAGGCGGTAGGAGTAGGTTTTCTCCACCTTCGCGCCCGCGCCAAGCGCCGCAAGGCGCGCGGCCTTCGCCGTGAGTCCCGGCACAAGCCCGCACGCGCACATGCGAAGTCCCCCCGCAGCGCTGGAGCAGGCGTAGCGCGCCGAATAGGCGAGCTTGCCCGCGCGTCTCTCCAAGAGCGCCAGCGCGGCTTGGAAACCCTCGCCGATATCGCTCGTGACGGTGGTGTGGCTCTGCGCCGTGCCAAGGAGTTTTTCCCCGGCGAGATCGACCGCCGTCACCTTCGTGTAGGTGCTGCCGAAATCGATCAGAAGGATGTTCTCAGGCAATGTTGAGCGCCTCCTTGAGCGCGTCGATCGTGACTTGCGGATCGGTGCCGGGCGGGAACACCCGGTCAAACCCCATGGCGATGAAGCGCTGCTCCACCTCGTCGAAGGGCTGCTTGCCCACGACGAGGTTGCCGCCCGCAAAGAGCTTGATGCCCCGGAGGCCGGCCTCGTCGCATTTCTCGCGCAGTCCCCTGCAATCCAGCTCCCCGTGCCCGTAGAGCGAGGAGACGACGATGGCGTCCGCCTTAGTTTCAACCGCCGCGTCGATATACTCCTCCTGGGAAACCATGACCCCGAGGTTGACCACCTCAAACCCCGCTTCAGCAAACGCGTAGTAGAGGATTTTGTTCCCCACCGCGTGCACATCCGCGCCGATGACGCCCATGATAAGCTTTTTCTTCATTCTGATTCCTCTGCTTTTTCTTTGAGGGACGCGAGATAATCCGCGCGCCCTGTTTCATATACGCTTGCGCCGAAGCGATCGAGCGCCACGAATGCCGGAAAATCCTCAACGACGAGCCTGCGCACGGCCTCCGCGCCCAAATCCTCGAAGGCGACGACCTCGGCCTGCTTCACGCGGCAGGCGAGCAGCGCGCCCAGTCCCCCGACGGCGCACAGGTAGACCGCCCCGTTTCGCGTGATCGCCTCTCTCACATCGTTTGACCGGTCGCCCTTGCCGATCATCCCCAGGAGCCCCGCATCGAGGAGAATGGGGGCATACGCGTCCATGCGGTAGCTGGTCGTCGGCCCGACAGAGCCGATGACGCGGCCCGCCGGCGCGGGGGCCGGCCCCGCGTAATACACGAGCGCCCCCTCGAGGGGGAAGGGCAGCGGCTCCCCTTTTTGGAGGAGCTCCACAAGGCGCTTGTGCGCCGCGTCCCGCGCGGTATACACCGTGCCGGAAACGCTCACGCGATCCCCGGCGCGAAGGCCGGCGATCGCCTCGCGCGTAAAAGGAGCCGTTATGCGGATCGCATCCATCAGAGCACCTCCGTCACATGCCGCGCGGCATGGCAGTTGATGTTGACGGCGCACGGCAGCCCCGCGATGTGCGTGGGCATGGCAAGGATATGCACCGCAAGCGCCGTCGTCGCGCCGCCCAGCCCTGCCGGGCCGATGCCAAGCGCGTTGATGCGCGCGAGAAGCTCGGCCTCGAGCTTTGCGTAGGCAGGGTCCGGATGCGCCTCGCCTGTTTCCCGCAGCAGCGCCTTTTTGGCGAGCAGCGCCGCCTTGTCAAACGTGCCGCCAAGCCCCACGCCCACGATGATGGGCGGGCAGGGGTTGCCGCCGGCGCGCTCGACCGCCTCCACCACAAAATCCGCAACGCCCGCAACGCCATCCGAGGGGCGCAGCATCTTGATGCGGCTCATGTTCTCGCTGCCAAAGCCCTTGGGGGCGACGGTGATCTTCACCCGATCCCCCGCAACCGGCTCATAGTAGAGCATGGCGGGTGTATTGTCCCCCGTGTTGAGCCGCGTGAGCGGGTCGCCTACGACGGACTTTCGCAAAAAACCCTCACGGTAGCCGCGGCGCACGCCCTCGTCCACAGCCTGGGACACATCGCCATCGATATGGACATCGCGCCCCACCTCGAGGAACACGCAGGCGAGGCCCGTATCCTGGCAGATGGGCAGCCCCGTTTGTTCCGCCAGCGCCCAGTTTTCCTCGAGGGAATCGAGCACATCGCGCGCCGCGGCCCAAGGCTCACCTGCGCGCGCCCGGGTGATGCGCGCCTTGACATCCTGCGGCAAACAGACGTTTGCCTCGATGCACAAACGCGCCACGGCCTGCGTGATTCGCTCTGCCTCAACGACCCTCATGCACAATCCTCCATAAACCGCCCTGCGGTGACTTTTCCTGCACCGCGTGCTATAATATCATCAAACTTCGACAAGATCAAACACTTAAAATCCGCTTGTCATCACAGCCGCCGGACTGTGGGGCAGGCAAGCGGGAGCCCGCATATGAACTTCACCAATTTGCAGTATTTCCTCGTGGTCGCCGAGGAGCTCAACGTCACCCGCGCC
>CAYNDC010000017.1:4270-13499 GCA_964396085.1 uncultured Clostridium sp.
AATTCCTCCATAAACCGCCCCGCGGTGACTTTTATCGCACCGCGTGCTATAATACCATCAAACTCCGACAAGAGCAAACACTTAAAAGGCGCTCGCTCTCACAGCCTAAAGGCTGTGGCATGGGCTGGCCGGGAGCCCGCAAATGAACTTTACCAATTTGCAGTATTTCCTCGTGGTCGCCGAGGAGCTCAACGTCACCCGCGCCGCCAAGCGGCTCTACATCACCCAGCAATCGTTAAGCGCACACATCGCCGCACTCGAGAAGGAGTTGCGCGTGCAGCTCTTCGAGCGCTCGCCGTCGCTTGCGCTGACCTATGCCGGCACGCGGCTGGAGGCGCTCGCGCACAACATCCTCGCCCTGGAGCGGCAGGTTTACAGCGAGATGGACGACATCGCCGGGCACCGCCGCGGGGCGCTACGCATCGGCATTTCCCACACCTGCGGGCTCGCGATTCTGCCAAAGATCCTGCCCGGGTTCCGCGAGCGCAACCCCTTCATCGAGCTTTCCGTCATGGAGGGCAACTCACGCGAGCTGGAAGGCTACCTGCAGCACGGGCAGATCGATTTAATGATCGTGTTCACGCCTGTTACGCTCGACTCGGTGGAGGTGATTCCGCTCGCGGCCGAGCGGTTGCTCTTAATCGTACCCCGCAAGTTTTCCGATGCGCTCTTTGGCGAAAACGCCGCCGCCATGCGCGAGAGCTTTTCCCTCTCGGCGGATATCGCCCTGTTTCAGGAGCTGCCGTTCATTCTGCTCAAGAAGGGCAACCGCGTGCGAAGCCTGATCGACGGGTACACGTTTTCGCGCGGGCTGTCGCTCAACGTCATCTTCGAGACCGAAAACACGGAAACCGCCTACGCGCTCGCGCACAACGGCATGGGCATCGCGGTCTATCCGGAGCTGTTCCTCGAGCACATTCACCTCGCCTGCTTGCCCAAGAGCGAGCAGGTGGATTATTTCCCCATCACCGACGCTTCGGTCGCGGGGACGCTCGCCATCTGCTACGAGCGCGGCCGCTACCTGACAAACGCCGCGCGCGATTTCATCGAGCTTGCCTGCGCCGCGCTTCACGAGCGCTCCATCCCCGCCGCAAAGACGCCGTAAAAAGCATAAAACCCCTCGCTCGTCCATCGGCGAGGCAAGAGGTTTCACCCTGTGCGGCAATCGTACGCGCGGGTTTTTTTGCGTTTGCCCGCGCGGGATGCGTCAACCGGGGATGCCGTCCCCGTCGATATCGATGAAGCCGCCGCCCTCGGTCTGCATGCTGATGTTGGCCATGCCGTAAATCTCGCGGCCGGTCACGCCCTTGGCGTTGCGCTCGCTCTCGACGATGCGGCTGAGAAATTTGCGCACCGCCTCCGGCTTTTTAATGTTGATAAGCTCCAGCGTGCGGGTGCTCTGGTCCGTGCAATAGAGAAGCAGCGTGCCCACGCCCAGAATCTTCTGCCCGAGCGTGCGTACCATTTTAACATCCAGTATGCGGTAGAGGAGTATCTCGTCCGTCTCCGTGCGCAGCAGCCCCTTGCGAAGCGTCAACCGGCTCTGGTCGACCTCATATCGCGTGAAGCTGATGGGCATCCCCAAAATGCGCTTGCGGTCGTGCCACAAAAGCTCTTGCTCGGCGGCGCGTTCGGCTTTTTTACTCATGTTTGCACATCCTCCCCATCCTTTGAGCCTCGATTTTCTCCATTATAACACAAAAATGCATCGTGCAACATGCACCCCGTTTCAAACGCCCTGCATGCCGTGTTTTTTTGCCGCAAAACGGTGGACGAGCATCGAGAAAAACGGTATGATGAAGCAAGCGAGGCTTCGGCCTCCCAAGGAGGAATCCATGCAAAAACCGCTCGATGTGAAGCAATCGGTGCATGCGCTGTGCACGGCCTATCCCGAGCTGATTTCCGTTTTGCAGCAGCTCGGCTTTACGGATATTTCAAAGCCCGGCATGTTGAAAACGGCGGGTCGGTTCATGACGCTCGAAAAAGGCGCGGCCATGAAGGGTATCGCCTGGGACAGAGTCCTCCAAACGCTGGAAGAACACGGATTTACTATAAACAACCGAAAGGAGCAAACTATGAGCGAAAAGATCAACAACAGCGAATATCGTAAAAACGTCATCGCGGATATGATTCGCCAGCTGCACGAGGGCAAGAGCGTCGAGCAGGTCAAGGCCCAGTTCGAGGCGGCTTTTTCCAATGTTTCCGCATCCGAAATCTCGCAGGCAGAGCAAGCGCTTATCGCGGGCGGCATGCCGGTCGCGGAGGTGCAGCGCCTGTGCGACGTACACGCGGCGGTGTTCAAGGGGTCCATCGATGAGATCCACCGCGCGCCGCAGGAAACCGCCGGCGAAGAGCGCGTGCTCGATACGCTCAACCGCGAAAACCGGGCGCTGGAGGAGCTGCTCGCCCAGCGGGTGAAGCCCGCGATTCACACCTATCACGCCGGCGACGGAGCGCAGGCGCGCCAAACGCTCGCCGCGGCGCTGCGCACGCTCGCAGGGATTGACCTGCACTACAGCAAAAAGGAAAACCTGCTCTTCCCGTTGTTGGAAAAGCATGGCATCACCGCTCCCCCCAAGGTCATGTGGGGCGTGGATGATGAAATTCGCGCGGCCATCAAAGCCGCGCTCGCCACGCTCGAGCGCGGCGATGATCCCCTCAACACCGCGGCGCTTGAGGATGCGCTCGTCAAAATGGAGGAGATGATTTTCAAGGAAGAGAACATTCTCTTCCCGATGCTCTGGGAATCCCTCACGCACGAGGAGTGGGCGCTCGCCGCGCACGGGGAGGCGGAGATCGGCTATTTTCTCATTGCCCCGCCGCAGGCCCCCGCGGACGACGCGCCCGAGGCGCAGCCCCTGCCCGCCGCCGAGCGGATTGTGGGCGAAATACGCCTGCCAAGCGGCGTGTTCAGCGTGGATGCCCTCACGCACATGCTCAATGCCCTGCCCTTTGACATCACCTACGTCGGCGCGGATGACACCGTGCGCTATTTTTCCGAAGGCCGGGAACGCGCCTTCGCGCGCACGCGCTCCATCATCGGCCGCAGCGTGATCAACTGCCATCCCCCGGCGAGCATGCACGTGGTGCAGCAAATCCTCGATGATTTCCGTGCGGGCAAGAAGGAGCACGAGGACTTCTGGATCCGCATGGGCGAGCGCTACCTGCTCATCCGCTACTTTGCCGTGCGGGATGAGACAGGCGCGCACATCGGCACGCTGGAGGTCACGCAGGATATCGCGCCCATTCAGGCCATCGAGGGCGAAAAGCGTCTGCTCACATAAGCCCCTCTTGTGCGGGGCTCGCCCCCGTCAAAGGCATGCGGCTTGTTGACTGCCCCAAGGGCGCTCTCCTGAACAAACCAAAGGCTTTTTGCCAACAGAAAGCCGCGCCCCAAGAGGGGCGCGGCTTTGTTGATTCTATGCGTTTAGTACATGAACGTGCAGATGTAGCCGCCGGTAGCGGTATCCCAGGTGATGTCCACATAGGAGAGCAGCCAGGGGTTGAACACATCGTAGGAGGAGCTTTCGTCGCCGTCCACATCCACGACGCGCAGCACCCATTCGGTCACGCCCTCATAATCGGGACCGTCCGGGGTGGCGCTAAACTCATAGGATTGGCCGGCCTCCAGCACGCTGGGCAGAATATCGACCCCCTCGCCATCGGTATAGGCGGGCATCATGTAAACGGCGTACACGTCATAGACGGACTCGTTGTAGAGGGTGAAGGTGAACGACTGGGTCGTATCCACCACGTCGACGGGATCGCTCTGGCCGCCCGTGCCGCCGTTGAGCTCGCCCAAAACGGTGGTCTGGCTGCCGTCTAACGCAGTTACCGTGGCGGTGAGGTCCGTGCTCAAGGTGATGGCAACCTCGGTGCCCTCCTCGAGGGGAACGCGGGTAAAGACGTAGGTGTCCCCGTCCTCATCGATGACCTTGATATCGAAGTTGTTGAACTCGTATTGATCCAGCGTAATCGTAAAGGAACCGTTGTTCTTGAGCACGCTCGTGCTGCCCAGATGATCGCTCCCCCAAGAGTTTGCCGCTGTGGCCGATACATACAACTCGTTGAAGATGTAGCCGGAGGCGTTCGTTACGGTGACGTTGAACGTTACCGGCCCGCTTTCGACCTCCTCCTCAGGGTTGCAGCCCGCCAGCATGCCGAGGGAAAGGAGCAGGCACAGCAGCAAACTGATACTTTTTTTCATCCCGTATTCCTCCCAAAGAGCTTAATGCAGCGGGCGCTTTTGCCTTTGATACAAAAACGACACGCTAAGTATGATTATACCGCAGGCCGTTTCAGCTCGCCTCATCTTTAAGGGATGAGATTATTGCCGCAGTTTTTCTATGAGCAGGTTTCGCTTGTTTTTGGAGTTGGAGTCGACCCCCATTTTCCAATACGCCAGGCGAAGGTGCGTGCGCACGGTCGCAAGAGACAGGCAGGTCATCCGCGCAATTTCGTCGTTGCTCTTTCGCTGCGCGGCGAGCAGGGCGATCTCATGCTCGCGCGCGGTCAGCGCATAAGGCCGCGGGCCTGAGAAAACCTCGCGCCGGATGGCGTCCCTGCCCCGTTCCATGCAAAAGGCAAGCTCCATCAGCCCGGCGCTGTCTCCCTCGCGCGTCATGCCGCGCAGGATGGCGGGAACATCGGGCGAAAGCTCCGCCAACGGCACGATCAGCCCGTCGGGCAAGCAGAGCGCGAGCGAGCGCTCCAGGTGCTTTTGCGCATCGAGCAGCGCACCCTCCCTGTGGTAGGCTGCGGCGAGCAAAGCGTATAGGTAAATTTCCGGCAGGAGCACGCACTGCGCCCGGGCGCGTGCGAGGAACACCTCGCCCAGGCTGAGCACACGCCCGTAATCCCCGGCGCGCAGGCAGGCATACAGGTGGAGCATCTGCGCATAGGGGACGGCGGGGTCACTCAGGCCTACGGCGTCAAACGCGCCTTGCTTGAGCCAGGGCGCGATGTCCGCAGGGCGGTCCACGGCGAGCAGCAGATGCGCGAGGGCAAGCTCATGCGCGGCGTGCACGGAGGGCGGCCCCGCTTGCGCGGCGCGCTGCATATCGACCAATGCTTTTTCATACGCTGCGGCATCGCCCGCGGCGAGCGCTGTGCGCGCGAGCAAAAAGGCCGCCGGGAGCGCGATGCTTGCCTGCCCCGCGGCGGTTGCCGCATACGCGGCGCGCGCGCCGAGAATTTCTGCCTCGGCGAACGCCCCGCCCATGTAGAGCGCCTCCGCGCGCATTAAAAGATCTGCCCCGCAGCCGTGGTTGTCCGCGAGCTTGAGATAATCGGGCAAACAGCGCTCCATGCACTCCAGCTCGTGAGAGAGCCGCCCCGCGCCGCTGTGGAACATGTATAACACCGAAGGGCAGCCCATCGCCCAGGGCGTGCCGGTATCGACCATTTGCGAACGTCCTTCGATGAGGCGGTAGGCGAGCCGGTGCTGCTCGCTCATCTTCTCGATGTCGTTATAGGCGGCAAAGCTGCGGATCATGGCGAGCTCCCCGAAGAGGCGATCCTTCTCTTTTTGCGAAAAGGCGGTTTGGGGGATGAGCCCCTCAATCTGCGTGCAAAGCTCCAAAAAGCGCTCGTACCGCGAGGCGGCAAACAGCTCATAGGCAAGCGAGAGCAGCGCCATGGGGCGGCGCAGCTTTTCTTCGTGCGGGCAGCTATCGATGATATCCTCAATCATGGCAACCGCGCCATCGCCCGCGGTGTGCAGCTCCACATCCTTGGTATCCAGCGCGAGAAGGCTGCGAAAATCGCGCGCGTTGTAATAGCACAAAAACGCGGCCAGCTTGTCGTGCGCCTGCTCGTTCCACTGCCCGGCACGCGTGAAGATGCGGCTTTTTTCCGCTTCCGGAAGCTCCTCAAAACAACGCCGCACAACCCCCAGCAACAGCGCGTGCGGATAAAAAACGCCCTGCTGTGCGTCATAGCGCAAAAAGCCGCGGCAGTCGAGCGCCTGCAGGGCACAGGCGGGCAAGGTATCCAACGACGACTGAAAGAGCAGCTGCCTTTTGGTGAAACAGGGGAACGGCGCGAGCGGAAGCAGGAGAGCGCGGGTATCCTCGTTGAGCTTCTCCCACACGGCCTCGCGCAGGAGCGTATCGATGCTTTGCGCCGCGCATTCTAAGCTCATCTCCTCGCCGTGGCAAAGGAGCGTCAAATAGACCGCGGCGATCCATCCCTCGGTGTTTTGATAAATGCGCTCAGCAAGCTCCGGGGCGAGCGCAAACCCCGCCGCCGAGAAATACGCGCGGATCTCCGCACACGTCAGGGCGAAATCCGCCCGGTCTATGCGAAGCGCGCCGCTGCCGGTCAGCGCGCTGCCCGCCGGCGTTGGCTGCGAGAGGAACACGACATGCGGCGTTTTTCCCTCGCGCCGGGCAACGGCCTCTAAGAGGGGGCGCGGCAGGAGGTCTGTGACCAAGTGCAGGTTGTCGATCACTAAATAGCATGGCGCGTCTGAGCAAAGCGCGGCAAAA
Source organism: uncultured Clostridium sp. (assembly GCA_964396085.1). Classification (GTDB taxonomy): domain Bacteria; phylum Bacillota; class Clostridia; order Christensenellales; family CAG-138; genus Phil1. Next base: position 10,759 of record CAYNDC010000017.1, read on the forward strand.
ACCTCCGCCGCCGCGCCGACGGTATGCGCATCCGGCACGCCAAGGCGCTTGAGCTTTTCGCCCGCCGTTGCGTCGACCCCGGCAATCGTGTTGCATAACCGCGCCCAGGCGGCCTCACGCGCCTCGCCCTCCACGGCCGTGAAGTAGGCGATCGCAGCCCCCCCGCCGGCGTTGTTCTTGAACCATTCGCGCACAGCCGTGGTTTTTCCGTAGCCCGAGGGCGCCTCGATATAGGTCGCGGCCGTCGTTGGGATTCCCGCGAGCTTGTCGAGCAAGCGCCGTGAGAAATATTTGACGCGTAGGTCGGTGTTTTTTCTGCGTGGCATCGTCGCGTTTCCTCCTTGAAGGGCCCAACCCCTCGCGCATCTATCCGTACCGTAAAGGAAGGAGGCTTTCGAACCCCACTCCATGCGGCAGGCAAGCTTCTCCCAAAGGGATACAAAATGATAAAAAGAAAGGGTGACGCCCCCGCTATGCCAAAGGCTCGGACGGCGCGGTTTGCCCGTCATAACGCCGCGTGAGCAGCCAGCACAAAGCCCCTGTGCCCGCAATGGCTGCGCCGGACCAGAAAAACCAGCGCTCCGGCCCCACGGCATCGGCGATTGGGCCGGCGAAGAGAAGCCCCACGGGCATCGCGAGGGACAGCGCGCTCATGAGCAGCGAGAACACCTTGCCCAGCACTTCAGGCGGGGTGCTTTCCTGAATATATGCCATCAGCGGCACGTTGAAGAAGGTGCCCGAAGCGCCCATGAAGAAACAGCACGCGACAAAAACCCAAAACGCGCTCTGCGGCAGCGCGCCGCTGATGAACGCCGTAACGCCCAAGAGCCCGATGGCGAGGGAAATCATCAAAAAGCGCCTGCGCATGCCGCCCCAAATGCCCATAACGAGCGAGGACGCCATGAGCCCGGCGGAAAAAACAAGCTCTACTACGCCGTTGTGCCAGGCCTCGCCCAGGAAATGCATGCGCACCAACAGCGGAAAAAGTGCCCCCAGGGGCATATAGAGGACGGAGCAAAGCAGCAGCGGCAGCAGCGCAGCCCGCAGGGGCTTGTTGTCCCGTATGGCGGCAAGGCCCTGCTGAAAGTCCTCGCGAAAGTCCGGCTGCTGCGCCGTTTGGGGAAGATCCGGAATCGTGACGAACAGCAAGCAGGCGATCGCGAACGCCGCGCCCAGAATATCTACCAGCATGATGCCCGCGAGGGGAACCAAACCCATCAGGGCGGCGCCGAGCACAGGGCCGAGCATCGTGGAAAAGGAGGCGATGAGGTTCCCCCAGCCTCCCAGCTTCGTGAGCATTTCGGGGGGCGCCAAGAGCGGGATTGCGGCCTGCATGGCGGGGCCGTGGAAGGTGTTGCCAATCCCGCGCAAAAACAAAACGGCATACACAAGCCAAACGGGCGGCGCATCCTGCAGCAGGAACGCCGCGCCGAGAATCGCGCTGGAAAACGCTACCAGCCCATCCGCGGCAATCATGATCGTGCGGCGGTTATACCGGTCGATCCAAACGCCCGCAAAGGGGCCGATGAGCAGCGTGGGCAAAACGGAAACCACGGATGCGAGCGTCAAGGTGACGGCCGACTCCGTGCGGATGGTCAGCCACCAGATGACGGCAAACTGAACGGCGGCGGAGCCGAGCAGCGAAAACGCCTGCCCTGCATAAATGACGGCAAATTGTTTTTTCCAGCCTTGCTTCATCTAAAACCATTCTCCGGGGGCAATCCGGCCGCGGTGCGCCGCATGACCCCCATGCCCTTGAGCGGGCATGTACCGTTATTGTACGGGGCGGCGCTTCGGGTTGTCAACGAAAAACGGCCGCTACGCCTGGCTAAAGCGAAAGGAGGCGCCTCTTTCCGGCACGTTGTTGCCCGATTGCCTCGCCTAAGCGTGCGCGCGAGCGCGTGCATTACTTGTCTTTTTATCGATTTTATGTATAATAGAATCATCGCTCTGTCCAAAGAACGGCTTTGCCGGCATGGACACAGCGGCGAAAGGATGGCCTCAGCAGCGCGATGCCAAGAACAACTGAAAAATGCCTTGTCGTCACCTTTCACACGACGGCGGAGGCCATGGCTATGGAAAAGTTGTGCGGGGCGCGGGGAATCCCGGGCAGATTGATTTCTGCACCGCGCAGCATCACATCCGATTGCGGTATCGCCTGGCGCGCGTCCCTGGCGGCGCGGGCGCAAATAGAAGAGGCCGCCGCCCTCGCAGGGCTGGAAACCGCCGGCTATTACGAAATAGAACTGTAATTATCCTGAGAAGGAACCCAAGAACGGAGGCAAAACCCTTGGAAAACGAAGTGAAACTCACGAAGCTTGCCAAATGCGCCGGCTGCGGCGCAAAGGTCGGCGCGGGCGTGCTCGCGCAGCTTTTAGAGGGCATCAAAATGCACACGGACCCCAACCTGCTCGTCGGGTTCGACCGCAGCGACGACGCGTCCGTCTACCGCATCAATGACGAGCTCGCGCTCGTCCAAACGGTGGATTTCTTTCCGCCGATTGCGGACGATCCCTATACCTTCGGCGCGATCGCGGCCACGAACGCGCTCTCGGACGTCTACGCCATGGGCGGCGAGCCCAAGCTCGCGCTCAACATCATGGCCGTGCCGGAGAACATGCCAAAGGAGGTCGTCCACGAGCTTTTGCGCGGCGGATACGACAAGGTTTACGAGGCGGGCGCTCTGATCACCGGCGGGCACAGCATTTTGGACGACGAGCCCAAGTACGGCCTCGCGGTGA
>CAYNDC010000018.1:0-13398 GCA_964396085.1 uncultured Clostridium sp.
ACGCGCAGGGCCGCCTTGTAACCCCTGGCCTCGTGGATGCGCACACACACCTCGTGTTCGGCGGCTGGCGGCAGCACGAGATTCCGCTCAAGCTCCGGGGCGCGAGTTACCTTGATCTTTTGGAGGCCGGCGGAGGCATCCTCTCCACGGTGGAGGCGACGCGCGCCGCCACAGAGGAGGAGCTGTATCAAAAGAGCGCCCGCTTCCTCGAGGAGATGCTCTCCCACGGCGTGACGGCGGTTGAAATCAAGAGCGGCTACGGCCTCGACACGCAAACGGAATTGAAGCAGCTTCGCGTCGCGCGCCGCTTGAAGGGGTTCGGCGGGATGGAGGTGATCCCCACGTTCCTCGGCGCGCACGCCTTGCCGCGCGAATACGCGGGCCGGGCGGACGCGTACATCGCCCTCGTTTGCGAGGAGATGATCCCCGCCGTCGCGCGTGAAGGGCTTGCCGAATATTGCGACGTTTTTTTGGAAAAGGGCGTGTTCGACGCCGCGCAGTCCCGCGCGGTGCTCAACGCCGCCCTGCGGCACGGTTTAAAAGCGAAAATTCACGCGGATGAAATTGAGGAAATGGGCGGCAGCGCCCTCGCGGGGGAGATCGGCGCCGCGAGCGCGGAGCACCTGGTCGCAACCGGGGAAGCCGGCATGGAGGCACTCGCCCGCGGCGGCGTCACCGCGGTGCTTTTGCCCGGCACAAGCCTCTACCTCAACAAGGAGTACGCCAAAGCGCGGGAGATGATCGCGCGCGGCATCCCCGTCGCCGTCGCGACGGATTTCAACCCCGGCTCCTGCCCCTCCCCGGACCTTGGCCTTTGCATGACGCTCGCGTACCTGAAATACCGCATGACGCCGGAGGAAATCCTTTGCGCCGTTACCCTCAACGCCGCCTGCGCCGTGGGGCGCGGGGAAAGCCTTGGCACGATAGAACCCGGCAAGCGCGGCGCGCTTGTTGTGTGGGATGCGCCGGATGTGGAGACCCTGTGCTACCGGTTCGGCAGCAATTTGGCGAAAACCGTGATTACCCCCAACCAATTATAAGGAGACTACCATGAAGCTTATCGACATGACCGTGACGGGCTATCTCTCTTGCGTCGCCTCCGCCGTGCCGGCCCCGGGCGGCGGCAGCGCCGCGGCGCTCGCAGGCGCGCAGGGCTGTGCGCTTGCGGCGATGGTCGCAAGGCTCACCATCGGCAAAAAGAAATATCCTGACGACCAGGATCTGTGCCATAACGCCGCAAAAGAGGCACAGGAGCTTGCCCGCGCGCTCGAGGCGCAGGTCGACAGCGACACCGATGCCTACGAGTGCATCTCCGCCGCCTATAAGCTCCCCAAGGAAACCGAGGAGCAAAACGCCGCGCGAAAGCGCGCCATCGCGCAGGCCACGCTCGTCGCGACCGAGGTCCCTTTGGTTACGCTGCGCCTTGCGCGTGACGGGCTGCTCGTCACAGCCGCCCTCGTCGGGCACTCGAACATCAACTGCCGGAGCGATTTGGGCGTTGCGGCGCTCAACCTCGTGGCAGCGGCGCGCGGCGCATGGCTGTGCGTTAGCACCAACTTGCCCGGCGTGGACGATGAGGCAAGAGGGGGCGCCCTGCAAGCCGAGGGCAAAGAACTCCTTGGCGAATGCGAGGCGCTGGGCGCGCGGGCATATGAAGCGCTGCTCGCCGGGATCGGCGGTTAAAGCCGCGCTTTGCTCTTTGGCGGCTTGTGGCGGCGATTGTGTTTTTGCCGCGCGAGTGATAAAATAGAGCGTTCACACGCGCGTGTGGACAGCCGCCGGGGTTGCTTTTGCCGCCGGTTGCAACAAGCTTGAAGGAGACCGCAATGAAGAAAATAACAGCCCTTATCCTGACCGCGCTGCTCGTGCTGCCCCTTAGCGCCTGCATGGGGTCAACGACGCAGAGCAAGTCCAACTACCAGATCACAGTCTATGCGGACCAGGCTCTCGAAACGGCGCTCACGGACATCGCCAAGGCGTATACGCTAAAGCCCGCCCAAGCGGAGGATAACCCCTCCTACAACGCCGCCTCCGAAGTGCTCTTCCAGTTCGGCACGTCCCAGGAGCTTCAAGAGGAGCTCAACGGCGGCGCCTATTGCGATGTGTTCATCCCCGCGGGCGCGGAGTTCCTTGAGGGACGCGAGCTCGTCGGGGAGAGCGCCCTCACAATCACCTCCGGCGATGGCGTCGCATATCCCGCCGCCCTGTTGAAGATGAGCGATCGGCAGGAGGCCGCCCAGGCTTTCCTTGGCTATTTGCTCGGGGCAAAAGCAGGGGAGGTTTTTTCGGCAAACGGCTTTACCGCCGCCCGCTGAGACCGCGCTGCCAACACATGCCGCACGAGCTTTCGGGCCGCGCGGCTTTTCTGTGAAACGGACAAACGAACGCGAATTGCATGCCTTCGGGCTAATATGCGGTAACATGAAGTTTTTTGAGCGTTTGAAGGTCAAATTATCCAAAGCAGACTTCCGCGATTGCCTCAAGCGGATGCTGCTCATGCTCATCGCCAACGTGGGCTACTCGGCGACGCTGCACCTGTTCCTCGCGGGCAACAACATCGCCGGCGGCGGGCTGCCGGGGCTGGGCGTGATCGTCACAAACTTCATCGATCTCCCCATCGGCGTGTTCGTGCTGCTGTGCAACGTGCCCATCTTCCTATGGGCCGTTTTTGTGAAGGACCGCACGTACCTAATTACCACCCTCATCGCGACGCTCGTGTATGCGGCGATGATTGACCTGTTCGCCTTTTTGCCAACGGTGACGGACAACCTGCTCATTGCGTCGATTTGCGGCGGGGTAAGCTACGGCGTGTTTATCGCGGTGATGGCGCGGGCGGACTGCTCGACCGGCGGCACGGACTTGCTTATTAAACTGCTCGTCACCAAATTCAAGGGCGTGTCGCTCGGGGCCATGTACATGATTGTGGACGGGCTGGTCGTCCTCGCGGCGATGGTCTTGCTCAAGAGCTTTGAGCTGGGCCTGTACGCGGCCATCGTCATCGTCGTCTATTCCTGGGTGAGCGATCAGATTATTCGCGGCTTCAACCGGGCGAGTATCTTCTACATCATCACCGACCATCCCGCGCCAATCGCCAAGGCCATCCTGCAGGAGATGAACCGTGGGGTAACGCAACTACACGGCACGGGCATGTACGCCATGGCGGAAAAGGGCGTGCTGATGACGGTCGTGCGCCCGCGCGAGGTCTATAAGTTAAAGGATATCCTCAAGCGCCTCGACCCTGGCGCATTCGCGGTTTTAACCTCCGCCAACGAGGTGATGGGGCAGGGCTTCGCAAAGATCGACTATACCCAGAGCAAACAGGATGGCAACCGGGATAAAGAAGCTCTCAAAAGGAATCTTAGCGCATGATCCGGGTGCTGTGTGTGGGAAAAATACGCGAAGCGCATTTTAGAGGCGCCATTGCGGAATACGAAAAGCGGCTTTCGCGTTACACCAAGCTGGAGATCCTCGAGGTTGCGGAGGAAAAGGCGCCCGAAGCCTTAAGTGCGGCGCTGCGCGAGCAGGTAAAGCGCTTTGAGAGCGAGCGGCTGCTGGAGAAGGCGGGGGAGGGGGAACTCCTTGTGGCGCTTACGCCCGGCGGCGTTTCCCTCTCGAGCGAGGCGTTTGCCCAAAAGCTCGCCGGCTGGCAGAACACGGGAAAAAGCAGAATTGCCTTCCTCATCGGCGGTTCGCTCGGGCTTTCCCCGGAGGCGCTCGCGCGTGCGGATGTTTGCCTCTCCTTTTCCGAGATGACCTTCCCGCACCAGCTTTTCCGCGTGATGCTGCTCGAGCAAATCTACCGGGCGTTCCGCATCCTTGGCAACGAACCCTATCACAAATAACCCCGCGTGGGGATCATCCTTTGGTTTTAGGAGGCGCAAATGCGTTTCTGCCCGCTTTACAGCGGTTCCTCCGGCAACGCTTCGTTCGTTGAAGGCGGCGGCGTCCGCCTGCTGGTGGACGCAGGGCTGCCCGGCAAAAAAATAGACACGGCGCTCGCTGCGCACGGCGAGGAGTCCGCGCGCGTGGATGCGTTGCTCGTCACCCACGACCACAGCGACCACATCGCGGGCGTGGGGGTTTTTGCGCGCCGCTTTGGCGTGGCCGTATACGCCAACGAGCTGACATGGGAGGCCATGCTGCCGCTCATCGGCAAGATGCCGCCGGAACTCATGCGCGTGTTTGAAACCGGGCGGGATTTTTATATCGGCGGCCTCAACGTCTATCCCTTCCCCACGCCGCACGACGCGGCGGAGTCCGTGGGGTATTCCTTCAGCGACGGGCGCGCGAAGCTCACCATCATGACCGACATCGGCTGCTTTACGGATGATTTACTCGCGGCTGCAGCCGGCAGCACGCTCTTGATGATCGAAGCCAACCACGACGTGGATATGCTAAAGGCCGGTCGCTATCCCTACCCGCTCAAGCGCCGCATCCTCGGCCCCGCGGGACATCTCTCCAACGAATGCTGCGCCGATGCGCTCATCCGCCTGTATGGCACGGGCGTGCGCCGCGCGGTGCTCGCGCACCTGAGCCGGGATAACAACATTGAAGCCCTCGCGTTGGAGACCGTGCGCCAGGCGCTGCGCGCCGCGGCGATCCCCGACGAGGACTTCATCATTCTCCCTGCCCGCCGAGACGAGGTGGGCGAGATGTTTGAGTTTTAACGGAATTCCACGCTTTTTGCTCACACCTCACCGCCGGGGCGAGAATGGCGCGCTTAACGGCAATGAGCGGCACAAGCCGCTTGATTCAACCGGCGTCCGCCCCTGCCGCACTAAGATGATTCTCCCTGTCAATCGATGAGGTCGTTCTGGCGAATCTGCGTGCCCTCGGCACTCGGCGCGGTCATGGAGCGCACGAGGCTTTCCACATGCGCGCGGCGCATCTCGGGGAGCATGCGCTTGATGTAGGCGACTTGCGAGATGCCGACGAGCTCGAAGAGCATTTCGATCACGCGGTCGAGCGCAGGCCGCTGCTCAAAGACGATGCGCAGCTTGTTCTGGCGGATTTCGAGGTCGAGCACGCGCGTATCCGGCGTTTCGATGAAGGAACAGAGGATGTGAATGCGGATTTCATTAGGCGATAGCTTCCACAGCGCTCGCGTGCCGGTGAGCTGCGCTTCGCCCTTCATCACCGCAAGCCCCGAGGAGAAGCCGCCATCCGCGCGCAGGATGAGGACGTTGCGCTCCTCCCGCTCGTAAGAGTAAACGGCAAGTCCCTCGGCACATTGTTCAAAGCGCAGCATGTCCATGCCCGCAGTATAGTTTCCGTGCACGGATTGGAGCGATTGCGGAAAAATGCCGCCGGTGTTGTTCTCTAGGGCGTACTCGCGCCCGTCGAGCATCTGCGCGATGCGCCAAAACTCCTGCGCGTCCGTACCGAGGGTTTCCGGCACGCCGGGCTCATACCGAAGCCCTGCAAGCTGTTGTTCCAGCGCGTTGTGTGCGATGGGGTCGGGGGGCAGCGGCGTTGTTGACGTTTCGGCAAAAAGCCGTGCGACATGCCCGCCAAGCGTGCCGCCGGCAAACAGGTTCGAGCTGCCGCTAAAGAGCGCAACGACCGCCTCATATTTGGGCATGCACAGCACATACTGGCCGAACGCGCCGTTAAACTGGAAAGAGCCTTCCGCGTCCGTCATCCAAATCTGATAGCCATAGCCGTTTTTCATTTCGCCGTTTGGTGTTTTTACCTGTGCGCGCAGCGCGTCAGCGCACCATTTTTCGCTCAGAATCCGCCGTGTGTTCCACAGGCCGCGGTTGAGGTAGAGCTGGCCGACTTTCGCCGCATCCTCCAAGGTAAGCGAAAGCCCCCAGCCGCCCTTTTCCACGCCCTGCGGCGAGGTTTCCCATGCGAAGGACGCGATGCCAAGCGGCTCGTACAGGCGCGGGGTGAGGAATTCCGTCAGCGTCATGCCGGTGCGCCGCACGAGGATGGCCGCGAGCATATAGGAGTTCATGGAGTTATACTCGAATGCGCTGCCCGCCTCAAAGCGGGGGACAGACTCCATAAACATCTTCTCCCAGTTTTCGTCGAGCATGGAGCCGACCTCGTTAAAGCGCGTGCCGCAGCTCATGGTGAGCAGGTTCCACACCGTGTGCGAGCGCAGCACCTTGGCCTGGCTGCTGTTGGTATATTCGGGAAAAATATCGATGAGCCGCTCGTTGAGGGAGAGGTAGCCCTCGTCCACGGCAATGCCCACCGCGGTGCCGGTGATGCTCTTGGAGAGGGAGTAGAGCATGTGGGGAACCTCGGCGCGATAGGGCGCGAAGAAGCCCTCGGCCAGCACGCGTCCGCGGCGCATCACAAGCGCCCCGTGCACGGCGAGCGAATCTGCCTCCTTGCCGATGCTCTCAAAAAAGTGCGCGATCGCGGCGCTCGACAGCCCCTCCTCTTCCGGGGTGCTGCGCGGCAAGGGAACGCTTGCCGGGGAGGAGGCCAGCAAACGCTCCTTCTGCGGCCGGTAAGCGTAGGGCGTGATATTGGCAACATCATGCTTGAGGAATTTCACGAGCATGTCGACGCTGCGCATCTGAATAGTCAAATCCATAAGTGCCTCCCGCCGAATTAGAGCCTTTCCGGGCCCCGGTAATGATAGGAAGTTTCCTCTTGCGCTCCAAAGTCCCTTGCGCCATCATCCAGAAGATCGATTGCAAAGGCAGCCTCCGCCGCGGATGTATAGGGGTTGAGCCAAAGGAAGCCGATGCCCAGCGTCAGCACGCACAGCAGTCCCCAGCCGAAAAAGCTCCAATCGAGGCAGAACCACCGGCCCTTGTTCCCCCCGGTTCTGCGCTTGCTCTCATCCACGGCCTCGCGAATGCCCATGCCCGGATTCTGCGCCATCAGGAACGGCGCCAAACGGTAGCGATAGGACGCGATGATGCCGGGAACGACCAACAGGAGCGCCCAGAGGAATGTGAAGAGCATTATAAAAAGCCTTAAGCCAAGGGCTTTGAGGAAATTCGAAAAGCGCGAAAAAAGCGTGTTGAACTCGGGTTTGCCGCCGCGCAGCAGGGAAAGGTAATACGCCTTATGCCCCAACTCCACCGCGCCGCCGATGACGAAGAGCGCGAGGCTCATCAGGCTGACGAACGCCCCTGAGGGCACCGCCCACCTGCCGATGCTTTCCAGCCTGATGGTCTTGAGCAAGGACGCAGGAACGAGCGCTTCGATGCTCTCCATATTAAGGGGAAGCTCGTTCGTATCGAGGTTGAAAGATATGCCTTCCTGCCCAAAACCGCCAAGGAGCAGCGCCACAAGCGTCACCGCGAGGGAAAGCCCCCACATGCCTATGAGCGCGTTCCTTGCCGCGCGCCTGTAATCTGCTGCGTATTTCATGCTCAACACCCCCTTTATCAAAAAAATGATAGCATATGCCGCCCGCGCGTGCAAGACGACGGCCCCCGCTGTGCGCGGAGGCCGGGAAAAAAGCGCGTTACTGTTTGGGGATGCGCCGCGTGGTGTCGGGCGCGCCTGTCGTGGGGGCGCTCTCAAGCTGCATGCGCTGTTGGTGCTCGCGCATCGCCCGGCGGCGCGCGAGGCGGCGGCGCTCCTCCTTCTCCAGAGAGGTCAAAACCGCAAGCGTAATCCCCGCGAGGATCGTGAGCACGATGAGCACGATGAGCAGCGTTCGAAGGCCGTTGGAAACGGAGGCGCCCACAGCCGAGACGATGCCGCCCTCAACCTCCACCTCGGGTGCGGGGGTCGTTTCCGGCTCCACGCCCACATAATCGGCGGTGATGAATGCGTTATAGGTATACTGGTTGCCCGAGGGATCCTCGATGACGAGCGCAAAGCTCAAATCCCGCGGAGCGCTCACGTTCATGCGCTGGTTGATGGTCTGCGTGCCCTGGGGCACGGTTTCGAGCTGGTAAAGCGTGCCGTACTCCGCCTCGCTGAGCAAAAGGTTCTTCATCTCGAAGCTGCCGCCGTTCTCTATATGGAAGTTGATGGAAATGGAACCCGTGCTATCGAGCGGCTCGGAGACCTCCGCGCTGAAGTTGATGCCGATGAGCGCGGGGTCCACGTATTTGCGAACGACATAGGTCTTTGTGTGATCGGAATAGGCGGTTCCCGTCGCATCGGTGCCGGTGATGTAAAACACGACATTGCGCTGCGCGTCGGTGGGGACGCTGTAGTTGTAGGTCGCGCTCTCGCCGATGGCGAGGGCTAAGCTTTCGGACGTGACGGACTTGCCCAGCTCATCCACAATTTTGATTTTGCTGATTTTCTGGTTGCCGTTGTTGGTGAGAACGAGCTTGAACTGCTGGCCGTCCGCGCCGGGCGTGCCTTGCTGCACCTCGATGCTGATTTTGCTCTTCACCATGCCCAGGGATTTTTCCTCCACGGTGATGGTTCCCGTGGTGCCGTCCGCCTGGAGGAACGTGATGACGGGCGCGGATTTCACCGTGCTGCGGCCCATCGTATACGTATAGTTGAACACATACGGCACGCCCGGCTCAACGGTTACGCCCTTGACCATGGGGTCCTTGCCGCCGATTTCACGATCCGTAATGGAAACGCCCTTGACCGCGGAAACGCCGTTGTTCATGATTTTATAGGTGAGCGTGATGGTCTCCCCCTGCGCGGCCTGCGGGGAGCTGGCTGTGCGCGTTGCGCTCAGCGCCGCGGCGCCGGAGCCTGTGCTGAGCACCGTCACCGAAAAGCTGCCGGATTTCGCCTCGCCGTTCTCCAGCCACGAAACGTTAAAGACGATGGGCTGCCCCACGAGGGCGGCGGGCACGGTGACGGTTTGCTGGAAGGTCATCGACTGCGCGGGTTCGATCACGGTGCTTTGCGTGCCCTGGAAGAGCGTGTTGCCGTCGTTGCGGATGACGATGCTCTCCATCGCATATTGCCCTTCGTTATAGATCGTGACAGAAAACGTCACAGAACCCCCTGCCGCCGAAACCGCACTTGGATCCGCCGACGGGGTGAACTGCGCGGCGCTCGCCCAGGCGGGCAGCAGCGTCATGATCATCAATAGCGCGATGAGAATCGCTGTGGCTTTTCGTTTGTTCATCAACCAGACCCCTTAAGCGCACAAGCGCTGAATATTCCAAATTCAATTATAGCCTAAACGCGGCGCATATGCCAGTATGTGCGCAATTGTTTGATGTTTGTTAAAATTCCCGCTCCATATAATCCGCCCCCGTACGCGAAAGGGCTGCGCGGCCATCGCTGCGCTCGGCAACCTGCGCCTCGAACGCCGCCGCCGCGCTCAGCTCCACCGCGAGGCGGACCTCGACGGATTCCCCATAGGAAATGCCATCGACGCGGCAGTTCTTTTTGAGATAGCCCTCAAGCGCGGAAAAGCGCGAATAGTCTAAGGTCAGCGCAAAAAGTGCCGCGGGCAGGCGTTCCACCCGCCCCGCGAGGCGCAGCGCCTCTGCCGCTGCGCCGCCGTATGCCCGCGCAAGGCCGCCGGTGCCCAGCAGTACGCCGCCGAAATAGCGAACGACCGCGCACAGGGCGTTGGTGACCTCCCGGGTACGCAACACCTCCAGAATGGGCATCCCCGCCGTGCCGGATGGCTCTCCGGCATCCGAAAAACGCGAGATTTCCGCGCGCGCGCCCACGCGGTAGGCGTAGCAGATATGGCGCGCATCGGGATATTGCGCGCGCACCGCGGCAAGCGCAAAAAGCGCCTCCTCCTCGCTTTGCGCGGGGAAGCAGCGGCCAATAAAGCGCGAGCGCGAGATTACGCACTCATAAACGGACTCCTGTTTAATTGTGACGTATCGTTCCATATCCTCATGCGGCTCCGCCGCCCCGGCCCCATCGCGAGGGGTTCTTTTGCAAAACGCGGGGTTCATTCCCGCTGTATCGTAACATTGCGCAAAAAAACTGTCAACGGCGCGACCTGCCGCGGCAATTGACTTGCCTTGGCTGATTGGATAGAATAAAGCCGATGGGCAGCCGCCCGTTTGGGATTTTTATGAAAAGAGGGGCCTATATGGAGCGCAGCAGCGGCATTCTACTGCCGGTTTTCTCCCTGCCGGGGGCAGGCGGCATCGGCACGCTTGGCAGCGCGGCGCACGCGTTTGTGGATTTTCTTGCCCTCGCCGGGCAGCGGTTCTGGCAAATGCTCCCGCTTGGGCCGACGAGCTATGGGGACTCGCCCTACCAGTCCTTTTCCACCTATGCGGGCAACCCCTATTTCGTCGACCCGGAGCTTTTGCTGGAGGAGGGCCTGCTCACGGCCGAAGAAATTTCTGCCTTTGCCGGGCAAGGCGATCCCCTGCGGGTGGATTATCCCTCGCTCTACCGCCTGCGCCTCCCGCTGTTGCGCCTCGCCTTTCTCCGCGGACGCGCGCGGGACGCTTTAGCGATTGCGCGCTTTGAGCAGGAAAACGCCGCTTGGCTTTTCGATTACGCGCTGTTCATGGCCTTAAAGGAACATTTCGGCATGCGCGCCTGGGTCGATTGGGAGGATGCGGACATTCGCCTTCGCACCCCCTTTGCGCTCGCGCACTACGCGGAGCTACTCCGGGAGGAAACGGCGTTCCACCGCTTCGTGCAATACCATTTTTTCAAGCAATGGGATGCCCTGCGCGCGCACGCGCGCGAGGCGGGGCTGTGCCTATTGGGTGACCTGCCCATCTATGTGGCGCTCGATTCAGCGGATGTGTGGGCGCATCCGGATATGTTTTTGCTCGATGAAGCCCGAAGACCCATCGCCGTAGCCGGCGTGCCGCCGGATTATTTTTCCGAAACGGGGCAACTGTGGGGCAATCCGCTCTATCGCTGGGAGGCGATGGCGGCCGATGGCTTTTCGTGGTGGCGCGCGCGCGTGCGGGGTGCGGCGAGGCTTTACGACGCGCTGCGTATCGACCATTTCCGCGGCTTTGCCGACTACTGGCGCGTGGCTGCGGCGGCCGAAACCGCCGTGCACGGCAGTTGGGAAAAAGGGCCGGGGCTTGCGCTCGTCAACGCGCTCAAAGAGGCGGCGCCGGAGGTTATGCTCATCGCCGAGGACTTGGGGGATTTGAGCGGTGAAGCGCGCGCGCTGCTCGCCGCTTCCGGCTTGCCGGGCATGAACGTGCTCGAGTTCGCCTTCGACCCCGCGGGGGGCGGGAGCTGCTACCTGCCCCATGCCCACGTGCCCAATTCGGTTTGCTACATCGGCACGCACGACAATGCGCCCGTGATTGCCTGGCGTGCCGAGGCTGCGCCGGGGGAGGTTGAGCGGGCAAGCGAATACCTTGCCCTAACCGAGAGCGAAGGATTCCATATCGGCATGCTGCGCGGCGGCATGGCGAGCGTTTGCTCTCTTTTCATCGCCCAGATGCAGGACTGGCTCGCCCTTGGCGCCGAGAGCCGCACGAACACGCCCGGCACCCTTGGAGGCAACTGGGCCTGGCGGCTTGCGCCCGGTTGCTGCACGCCGCAGCTTGCATCGAGAATCCGGCGCATGAGCGCGCTTTACGGGCGGTGTGCTCCCTAAGATGACTCTAGTGCATGAGCGTCCTTTCACGGATATTTCACGGTCTATCCATTTGTCAGTATCGGAGAGGGATGCTATAATGGCTGTATGAAGCGAAAAAGAACCAGTATTTTCCTATATATTTTGAGTGCGCTGCTCCTCGCCGGGGGGCTTTTCCTAGTGATCCGCCAGTACGTGCTCATCCCCGGGGTGTATGTGCCGCCGGATGTTGACGTGGTGGTCACGCCCGGGTACACGAAGGCGCCGACGCCCTCGCCTGCCGTCACGCCCGGCAGCACGGGGACGCCCGCCGTTTCGCCCGAGCAAACGCCGTATGTCCAAAAACTCCCCATGCGCATCTACTTCCTCAAGGCTAAGATCATGTGCGACATCGTGCCCGTGGGCCGCATCGAGGAAGGTCCGCGCGCCGGCCAGATGGACACGGTGGATGATCCCGATCTGGCCGCATGGTATCAGCACGGCCCCTCGCCGGGCGAGGAGGGCAACGCGCTGCTCAACGGCCACAAGAGCTGGCAGGGCAAGATCGGCCGCTTTTCCGTGCTTTGGGATATGGTGGAGGGCGACCTCGTCGCCATCGCCTATGACGATGGCAGCCTTAGCTATTTTGCCGTGACGAGCGTGGCCTTCTATCCTTATGACGATGTGCCTCAGGAGGTTATGAACCTGACCAGTGAAACCCCGATGATGACGCTCATCACCTGCTACGGCGACTTCGACCGGCTCATCGGCACCTCCAAACAGCGCTGTGTGGTCGTGTGTGAGCCCATCGCGGATGACGATCCGCGCCTCGCGGCGCTGCAATAAGCTTTTTCGGGGGGCGCGCCGGGGTTCTTCCCCTACGTGCATGCCCCCTCTCGTCTTGCGGAATGCGTTCAAAAATGGTATGCTAACGCCACTACCTGTTCATAGGGAGGGCTTCATGGAGATTCTTAACGCAACCACGTACACGCGGGATGCGGTGCTGCGTTTTCAGCGCTTCAACGCGAGGCTGTTCAAGAGCATTCCGTGGAGCTCGTACGCGATGTTCGCTGGCTTTTTTGCCATTTTAATCGGCGGCATCGTCTACTCCATCCTCTACCGGCGCTGGATCAACCTCGGGCTGCTTGTGCTTGCGTTGCTGTTCATTGCGCGCAAGTTTTACATTACCTTCATCGGCCCGGCGCGCGCGTTCGACAAGTCCAGCTTCAAGGACCTGCAGCACAGCTACGTGTTCCGCAAGCAGGGGTTTAGCGTCATCAAGGGGGAAGAGGAGGTCAAACGCCGCTATCAGGATGTCATCGTGATGTTCGACACCCCTTCTGCGCTCTACCTGTATTTCAGCCGGGATCAGGCGTTCATCGTGCAAAAGGAAGGCTTTGCCAAAATCACAGAGGTAGAGCAGGTAAAAAAGCGTTTTATCGAAGCCATCGGCGAGAAACGCACCGTAACCGTCAAACGATAACCTTCCGGGAGGATTCTTTATATGACCAACGCATACGACATACTCGCCGCGCGCGGCTACCTCAAACAATGCTCGCACCCCGAGGAGTTGCGCGCGCTCATGGAGCGCGAGAGCCTCACCTTCTACATCGGCTTTGACCCCACGGCGGACAGTTTGCACATCGGCCACTATGTGGCGCTGATGACCATGGCCCATATGCAGCGCGCAGGGCACAGGCCCATCGTGCTCCTGGGCGGCGGCACAGCCGCCATCGGCGATCCTTCCGGCAAGACCGACATGCGCCGCATGATGACGATGGAGGAGCTTGACCACAACGCGGCCTGCTTCCAGCGGCAAATGGCGCGCCTGCTCACCTTCGAGGGGGAGAACGCCGCCATCGTGGACAACAACGCGAGCTGGCTTCGCGAACTCAACTTCCTCGATTTCATGCGCGAGATCGGCGTGCACTTCTCCGTCAACCGCATGCTTTCGGCAGACTGCTACCGCCAGCGCATGGAGCGCGGGCTGACCT